>NZ_JBXWRL010000058.1:0-34151 GCF_059612885.1 Ruegeria sp. YKSD179
TCCACAAACGCGGCTCGGTTGGCGTTGTCTCGCGTTCGGGCACGTTGACTTATGAGGCAGTCAAGCAAACCACTGATGTCGGTTTGGGTCAGTCCACTTGTGTCGGTATCGGAGGCGATCCGATCAAAGGTACGGAACATATCGACGTGCTGGAATGGTTTCTGGCGGATGATGAGACTGAGTCAATAATCATGATCGGCGAGATTGGCGGTTCGGCCGAAGAAGAAGCCGCGCAGTTTCTGGCGGATGAGGCCAAGAAGGGCCGCAAGAAACCAACCGCTGGCTTCATTGCAGGTCGCACCGCACCTCCGGGCCGCAGAATGGGTCACGCGGGTGCAATTGTCGCCGGCGGTAAAGGTGGTGCCGAGGACAAGATCGAAGCAATGCGGTCGGCCGGCATTGTCGTAGCTGAAAGCCCTGCACAGCTGGGTGAGGCTGTGCTTGAAGCAATCGGCTGACAGCGTCGTTATGATTGGTTAAATCGGGAGGAAGAAACACATGACTTTTAGCGACGCCGTTAAAACGTGTTTCTCGAAATTCCTTACGTTCTCGGGCCGTGCGTCGCGGCCCGAGTACTGGTTCTTTTTTCTATTTATCGTGATCTGGAACGTAATCGCAGGGATCATTGACTGGCAGTTTTTTACTCAGGTTACAACGGCCGAAGCCGATGGAGTTAAGTCAGTTTCGGCTACTTCCTCTCAACCGGTCCAATCCATCGCAGGCCTAATCGTCTTCTTCCCGCATCTGGCAGTCGCTTGGCGGCGCATGCATGACACTGGGCGCAGCGGTCTTTACGCCTTGCTGCCGATCCTACTGATAATTGGTGCATTTGCAGTCTTAATCTTTGGTATTGGTATCGCATCCAGCTTCCAACATGGTGGAACCATGGACATTCTTTTCACGCGCGCCACTCTGCTGATTGTTATTCCGACATTGCTAGTTTTATTTGTGTCACCCCTTTTGGTGCTTTGGTGGCTGACCCGACCCAGTCAGCCAGGCGCAAATCAATACGGTCCCAACCCACATGAGGTAGCCCAATGACCGAACATTCGCCCAACTCTGCCTTTCATGCTTCAAGCTTCATGCAGGGACACAATGCTGAGTATCTGGAACAGCTTTATGCCCAGTACACCAAAAACCCTGGAGCGGTGGACGCTGCCTGGGCCGAGTTTTTCAAGGCTATGGGCGATGCCTCACCGGACGTACAGAAAGAGGCCGAAGGCCCGTCGTGGGCGCGCAACGATTGGCCCCCGATGCCCTCAGACGACCTGACCGGAGCGCTTACTGGCGAATGGGCTGAGATCGATGCCAAAGCTGCTGGCAAGAAGATCAAAGAAAAGGCTGACGCCAAAGGCGTCGAAGTTAGTGAAGACCAAGTTAAACGCGCGGTGCTGGACAGCCTGCGGGCGCTGATGCTGATCCGGGCCTATCGCATTCGCGGCCATCTGGCCGCTGATTTGGACCCGCTTGGAATGCGCGCAGCCAGCACGCACCCCGAACTTGATCCCAAAACCTATGGCTTCACAGAAGCCGATATGGACCGGCCAATTTTCATCGATAATGTGCTGGGCCTTCAAATGGCCTCGATGCGGCAGATTGTCGAGATTGTAAAGCGCACCTATTGCGGCACATTTGCACTGCAATACATGCATATTTCAAACCCGGAAGAGGCCGCATGGCTCAAAGAGCGGATTGAGGGTTACGGCAAAGAAATCTCGTTCACTCGCGAAGGGCGCAAGGCAATTCTGAACAAGATGGTCGAAGCCGAAGGCTTCGAAAAGTTCCTGCATGTGAAGTATATGGGCACCAAGCGTTTCGGCCTGGACGGGGGTGAGGCCCTGATCCCAGCTATGGAACAGATTATCAAGCGGGGTGGTGCACTCGGCGTCAGCGACATCGTCATTGGTATGCCGCACCGAGGCCGTTTAAACATCCTCGCTAACGTTATGCGCAAGCCCTACCGGGCGATCTTTAACGAATTTCAGGGCGGCAGCTTTAAACCCGAAGACGTGGATGGATCTGGCGATGTAAAATACCACCTCGGTGCGTCAAGTGACCGCGAGTTCGACGGCAACAGCGTTCATCTTTCGCTGACAGCCAACCCCAGCCACCTTGAAGCTGTCAACCCCGTGGTATTGGGCAAAGTCCGCGCCAAGCAGGATCAGCTGAACGATACTGAACGCACAAGAGTGATGGGCATACTTTTGCATGGAGATGCAGCGTTTGCCGGTCAAGGTGTTGTAGCCGAAGGATTTGGCCTGTCAGGATTGCGCGGACATAAGACAGGCGGAACAATGCATATCGTGGTGAACAACCAAATCGGATTTACCACAGCGCCGCATTTCTCGCGCTCCAGCCCGTATCCAACGGATATCGCACTGATGGTCGAAGCTCCGATCTTCCACGTTAACGGGGACGACCCCGAAGCAGTGGTGCACGCGGCGAAGGTGGCAACAGAATTCCGTCAGAAATTTCACAAAGACGTGGTCATCGACATCTTTTGTTATCGACGGTTCGGTCATAACGAGGGCGACGAACCCATGTTCACCAATCCGATAATGTACAAAAAGATTAAGACGCATAAAACCACGCTGTCGCTGTACACAGAACGGTTGGTCAAGGACGGACTGATCCCAGAGGGTGAAATTGAGGACATGAAAGCCGCCTTTCAGGCGCATCTGAACGATGAGTTTGACGCCGGCAAGGATTACAAGCCCAACAAGGCAGACTGGCTTGACGGTCGGTGGTCGCACCTGGACAAAAACAAGGAAGAGTATGTGCGCGGCGAAACCGCGATTACGCCCGAGACTCTGGCCGAGGTCGGCGCAGCCTTAACCCATGCTCCGGACGACATTGCTGTTCACAAGACAGTTGCAAGGCTGCTTGATCACAAAAAACAAATGTTCGATTCTGGCAAAGGCTTCGATTGGGCAACTGGGGAAGCACTGGCGTTTGGTTCATTGCTAACCGAAGGTTATCCGGTAAGACTGTCTGGCCAGGACGCAACGCGTGGTACGTTTAGCCAGCGACACTCGGGCTTTGTGCACCAGGAAACCGAAGAGCGGTATTATCCTCTAAATAACATTCGCGAGGGGCAGTCTCATTACGAAGTAATAGACTCGATGCTCAGCGAATATGCGGTCTTGGGGTTTGAGTATGGCTACTCTCTGGCGGAACCCAACGCGCTGACCTTGTGGGAAGCGCAATTCGGCGATTTCGCCAACGGTGCCCAAATCATGTTTGACCAGTTCATCAGCTCGGGTGAATCAAAGTGGCTTCGTATGTCCGGTTTGGTCTGCTTGCTGCCGCACGGATTCGAAGGCCAAGGGCCTGAACACTCGTCAGCTCGACTTGAACGGTTCCTGCAGATGTGCGGACAGGACAATTGGATTGTGGCGAATTGCACCACGCCAGCGAACTATTTCCATATCTTACGCAGGCAGTTGCACCGCACTTTCCGCAAACCTTTGATACTGGTTACGCCAAAGTCGCTGCTGCGTCACAAACTGGCCGTCAGCACGGCCCAGGAATTCACTACTGGTTCCAGTTTCCACCGGGTACTTTGGGATGACGCCCAACATGGAAATTCGGATACCAAGCTGGTGGCCGATGAAAAGATCAAACGCGTCGTGATGTGTTCTGGAAAGGTTTATTACGACCTTCTGGAAGAGCGGGATGCGCGCGGCATTGATGATGTCTATTTGCTTCGGATCGAGCAGTATTATCCCTTCCCGGCGCATTCTCTGATCAACGAGTTGAACCGCTTCAAAGGGGCGGAAATGGTCTGGTGTCAGGAAGAGCCAAAGAACCAAGGCGCATGGTCGTTTATTGAACCCAATATCGAGTGGGTCTTGACGCGCATCGGCGCTGATCACAAACGGCCGCGCTACGTCGGCCGCGCAACATCGGCCTCGCCCGCGACGGGTCTGGCTAGCCAACACAAAGCCCAACAAGAAGCGCTGGTGAACGAAGCGCTAAGCATTGAAGGAAAGTAAACGATGTCGATTGAAGTTCGTGTTCCCACGCTTGGCGAGTCGGTAACCGAAGCCACGGTTGCGACATGGTTCAAGAAACCTGGCGATGCAGTCGCTGTGGATGAGATGCTATGCGAGCTGGAAACAGACAAGGTGACGGTCGAAGTACCTTCGCCTGCAGCCGGAGTGATGGGCGAGATCGTCGCGGCAGAAGGTGAAACTGTTGGTGTCGACGCCCTTCTGGCAACCATTGTCGCTGGTGAAGGCGCGGCCCCTGAGCCTACCGCCGCTGCGCCTGCTCCGGCCACTACGCACGCCGCTTCGGGTGGCAGTATTGACGTGATGGTACCTACTCTGGGTGAATCGGTGACCGAGGCAACCGTGTCGACATGGTTCAAGCAAGTCGGTGACAGCGTCGCACAAGATGAAATGCTTTGTGAGTTGGAAACTGACAAAGTTTCGGTTGAGGTGCCCGCTCCGACATCGGGTGTTCTGGCCGAGATTGTTGCACCTGAAGGTGCAACGGTAGACGCTGCGGCAAGGCTGGCAGTGATTTCGGGCGCGGCTGCAGGAGCGGCTCCGGCATCAAAAGCTGCACCGACGACACCCGCTGCGACCGAGAGTTCTGGTAAAGACATTGCGAATGCGCCATCGGCTGAAAAAGCAATGGCAGAAGCGGGACTTTCTCCGGATCAAGTAAGCGGCACTGGGCGCGATGGGCGCATCATGAAAGAAGATGTGGCACGCGCGGTTGCGACCGCATCAGCACCAGCCCCCGCTGCGGAGGCTCCCGCCCCCGCCGCTCAAGCGGCGCGGGCCCCTGTCGCCGCCGAAGATGCATCACGTGAAGAGCGCGTGCGCATGACCCGACTGCGCCAAACAATCGCAAAACGCCTGAAGGACGCTCAAAACACCGCTGCCATCCTGACCACCTACAACGAAGTCGACATGACCGAAGTAATGGCCCTTCGAAGCCAGTACAAAGACCAGTTCGAAAAGAAGCACGGTGTGCGCCTGGGCTTTATGTCGTTTTTCACCAAGGCCTGCTGTCACGCACTGAAAGAAGTGCCCGAGGTGAATGCCGAGATCGACGGAACCGACATTGTCTACAAGAACTTCGTGCACATGGGCGTCGCCGCTGGTACACCGCAGGGTTTGGTTGTGCCCGTGATAAGGGACGCCGATAGCCTTTCGTTTGCTGAAATCGAAAAAGCAATTGCTGAAAAAGGCAAGCGCGCGCGCGACGGAAAACTGAGCATGGCAGAGATGCAGGGTGGGACCTTTACCATCTCGAACGGCGGGGTTTATGGCTCGTTAATGTCTTCGCCAATCCTCAACCCGCCGCAGTCAGGTATTCTTGGCATGCACAAAATTCAGGAGCGCCCAATGGTCATCAACGGAGAAATCAAGATTCGCCCGATGATGTATCTAGCCTTGTCTTATGATCACCGGATCGTAGACGGCAAAGGCGCCGTGACCTTTCTGGTCCGAGTTAAAGAGGCGTTAGAAGACCCACGTCGCCTGCTGATGGACCTCTAGCCATGACCACGCATGTTTTATGGCAGGCGGACGTGGCGGACTTTGATGTCTGGTTGAGTGTTTTTCGTGATGACAAACCGATGCGCGAAGCAGCCGGTATTCGTGATCTTAAAATATGGCGCGACCCTGACCAGCACGACCACGCGATAGCATTGTTCGAAATAACCGATCTGGAAAAGGCCCGGGATTTCTTTGAATCCGAAGAACTCGCTATGCACCTTGAACGAGGCGGGGTCGCGCATATCAAGATCAAAGTGCTCACGCCTGTGTAAAGCCAAACAAGTTCCCAAATTTGGGTCACCTTTCTAACAACACGCCCCGCGCGACTTAGGAGAAACAAAAATGGCAAACTATGACGTCATCGTAATCGGCTCGGGGCCTGGCGGCTATGTATGCGCTATCCGATGCGCTCAACTGGGTCTGAAAACCGCCTGTGTCGAAGGGCGTGAGACTTTGGGCGGCACCTGCCTGAACGTAGGTTGCATCCCGTCCAAAGCTTTGCTGCACGCTAGCCATAGTTTGCACGAGGCCGAGCATAACTTTGCCAAGATGGGTCTTAAGGGTAAAAGCCCCTCGGTCGATTGGAAACAAATGCAGGCCTATAAAGACGAAGTAATCGAGGGCAACACCAAGGGCATCGAATTCCTTTTCAAAAAGAACAAGATCGACTGGCTGAAGGGGTGGGGCTCGATCCCGGCGCCAGGGCAGGTAAAGGTGGGTGACGAGGTGCATACGGCCAAGAACATCATCATAGCGACTGGGTCCGAGCCGTCTTCTCTGCCGGGGGTCGAGGTTGACGAAAAAGTGGTCGTGACTTCTACCGGGGCTCTTTCGCTGAACAAAATACCGAAAAAGATGATTGTCATCGGTGCCGGTGTCATCGGGTTGGAACTGGGATCAGTGTACCAGCGGTTGGGTGCCGAGGTGACGGTTATCGAATTCCTCGATGTCATTACCCCGGGCATGGACCCCGAAGTACAAAAAACCTTCCAACGCATTCTCAAAAAACAGGGCCTTAAATTCGTCATGGGTGCGGCCGTTCAAAAAACCGAAGCAACCAAGACCAAAGCGAAAGTCACCTATAAATTGCGCAAAGACGATAGCGAGCACGTGATTGAGGCTGACACCGTACTGGTTGCCACCGGGCGTAAACCGTTCGCCGATGGGCTGGGCCTAGAGGCATTGGGTGTCGAGATGACCCCGCGTGGGCAAATCAAGGTCGGCGCCGATTGGCAAACTAATGTGTCCGGTATTTTTGCGATCGGCGACGTAATTGAAGGTCCCATGCTGGCGCATAAGGCTGAAGACGAAGGAATGGCCGCTGCCGAACAAGTCGCGGGCAAGCATGGGCATGTGAACTATGGAGTCATTCCGGGCGTAATTTACACTTGGCCAGAGGTCGCTAACGTCGGCGAAACCGAAGACACACTCAAGGAACAGGGCCGCGCTTACAAGGTCGGCAAATTCATGTTCATGGGCAACGGCCGCGCAAAAGCGAATTTTGCGGCGGATGGATTTGTCAAAATCCTGGCGGATAAAGAAACGGATCGGATACTGGGCGCTCATATTATCGGCCCGGCGGCAGGGGATCTTATTCATGAGGTTTGCGTAGCGATGGAATTTGGCGCTTCCGCCGAAGATCTGGCTCTTACCTGCCATGCTCACCCGACCTATTCCGAAGCAGTCCGAGAGGCAGCGCTTGCCTGCGGTGACGGACCAATTCACAGCTAAGATTGGAAGGGCCGGACGAGACACAGGTGGGCGATTAGCCCGCCTTTCGTCGCAGACGGATAAGCTGCTTTTAGCTGTCAAATTGTCGAATTCAGACTTAACGCGCCGTGCCTTAAATTCTGCTGGTACCCGATACTTACAAAGCTTAAGGCTGGCTCGGTTTGCGCACGGTCAGTTACTAGGTTTTCTGGACGATCGGGTTCAACCAGGCGTTCAGATAAACCTCCAACCTGTCCCTAAAACTTTGCGACTCATGCAAGGCACAATATTTTAGCGACATCGACTGAAGCGCAAAGGCTTGGACGCCCTCCGCAAGTAAATCAGCGGACACATCTCCACGCACTTCCGCAGATTCCAGCCAAACAGCAGTCATCCTGACATAGCGTTCAAAGCACATCGCGATAGGTCCGATCTCGGCAATTGCCGTGGCACCAGAATACCGGATAATCAGATCAAACACGTATCGTTCAGAAGTCATAAATGAATGAATAGGTTCAAGTGCATCGATAATTTCCAGCGCGGTTTTGGGCACTAAGCCCTTTTCAACCTGATCGAAGCAAGCCACGAGCTTTTGCCCTATTAGAATTTCCATCAATTCGTCTTTGTCGCGAAAATGTGCAAAAAACGTACCTTTGGCGACACCAGCCGCCTGAACTACTTCATCGACACGCAAAGCCTCGTATCCATTCTTTTCAATAACTGCTTCTGCAGCCGCAAATAAGCGGGCTCGTGTCTTTAGAGTTCTCTTTTGAATTGTCTTTTGCATTTGGTTTGATTGCACGTTTTTTGACCGTGGTCAAATTTTTTATTGACCGTGGTCATTTTTTGATTCTATAAATTGACCGTGGTCAAATTTAGGAGAACCCGATGCAACCCAAGAAGATCCTGATACTCGATGGACATCCCGGCGAAACCAGCCTGTCCAGAACTTTTGCACAAACCTACGCTGATGCAGCGCGTAAAAAGGGGCATGAAATCCGTTTGATTCATCTTAATGATCTGCAGTTCGACCACGACTTCGGTCAGGGCAATTACCATGAATTCAAACCACTGGAACCCGTTCTAGAACAGGTTTTGCAAGACTTTGAGTGGAGTGAACATCTTGTGCTAACGACGCCAATGTGGTGGGGCGGCCTGCCAGCAAAGCTTAAAGGACTGATCGATCGCATGTTCATTCCTGGACGCACATTTGATACCCGCAACACAACGAAAATCGGGTTTCCCGCCCCAATGTTAACAGGCAGAACCGCTCGGGTCATTTTGACCTCGGACACGCCGGGGTGGTTCATGCGCCTGATCTATCGCCAAGCCTTGATCCGCCAGGTTCGAGATCAGATTCTTGGTTTCGTTGGCTTCAAACCAACCCGTTTTACTTATTTCGCAGGAGCCAGCTATCCAAAACCCGGGAATGTCGACCGTTGGGTGGAAAAAGTAGCCAAGATTGGCGCGGCCGCCGTTTAATGGCAGTAGTTGTCGACTTATGTTACCACATCGTTTTGGCGGCGCGTTCACCCCATTCCTGATCGTATTGCGCGCCGCCTTCTTCACCCTCTGTAATTTCCGCCAAAATTTCACCTACTGTCGGCAAAGACGAGCTTTCATCACCTCTTGTCCAGATTCCGGCTCGTATCAATGCACGCGCGCATTGCGAATAGACCTCGGCGATTTTTACTACGATCACGGTGGAAGGGCGTCTCCCGCGTTTCTCAAATCGCTCTCTTAATATCTCATCTGCCGTCAGCTGAGCTGTGCCGTTCACCCTAACAACGTTGTTCGAACCGGGCACAAAAAACATTAGCGATACGCGCCCTTCGCGAACGATATTCCGCAGACTGTCCAACCGATTGT
Source organism: Ruegeria sp. YKSD179 (assembly GCF_059612885.1). Taxonomy (NCBI): domain Bacteria; kingdom Pseudomonadati; phylum Pseudomonadota; class Alphaproteobacteria; order Rhodobacterales; family Roseobacteraceae; genus Ruegeria; species Ruegeria sp. YKSD179. The sequence continues at coordinate 9,093 of NZ_JBXWRL010000058.1, forward strand.
TGCCGCGCCAGTCAGGCAAAGCCAGAGTTCCTGGGTCCAGTTCCAACACAACTGGACCATCGTCGCCACGCGGACTACCGTCGACGCCTTCAGGTCCAACGGTGCTCAGAACGCAAAGGCGCGACGCGCTTATCCAATCACGATAGAGCGGAGTCAGCCGACGGGTCACTTTGCGCAAGGATGCAGAGCCCGGTTCACCGTAAAGCGCTTCAAGTTGCGTAATATTTTCAATGAATTCCATCAGGGTCAAATCCAACTTCTCGCATCAAAGCATCCGAGCGCATTTCGATGACCTCTTCCAGCCGTCCAAGAAATTCGTTGCGGGCTACGCCGGGTTCGATTGGGTCCAAAAAATCGACAATCGCAAGTCCCGGTTTGCGCAAGATACCTGTTCGGGGCCAAAAGACGCCTGCGTTTGTGGCAACCGGAATACAAGTAAAACCAAGCCCTTCGTACAATATTGCTGTTCCAACTTTGTAAGGTTTGTGGACGCCCGGCGCGACCCGAGTGCCTTGAGGGTAGATGACCAGCTGTCCAGGTTCATTGAACTCTTTTGCAACGTCTTTGACCATCTTCGCCACCGCGGCGCCTTTCTTACCGCGATTCACTGGAATACATCCTAAACGCCGCGCATATAAGCCGATTATCGGCGTCCACAATAATTCTCGTTTCATAATGAACTTGCCGTGCGGAACGGCGTCAAAAATTACGATAATATCAAGAAAGGACTGGTGCTTTGCCCCAACAACAACCTCGCCTGTAGGCACAACTCCGCGCACTTCCGACCGGATGCCAACCATCCAACGTGCCAGCCACAAAGTCGTTCGTGCATACGTCTTGCAGGCCATAAGAGCGCCACGCTTGGCGAACAGTGCATAAGGCGCAAAGAAAAGGCCAAGGATCAGCATCCAAGCATAAATAGTGATCATAAAGATCAGCGATCGCACCCATTGAACGACCATTGTCATTACGACAGCTCCTTCAACTTTCGGCGAGCGGCAGACCATGTTGCGACAAAGGCAACACAGGCGCCCAATAACGGGATCAACGCCGGCGACAGCCACCCAATTCCCTGAAACCCGAGACCCGTCAAAAAACCGCCCTCCTCCGAAGCCTCAGGTAATAACAGAACTCCGCTCATGCCCAGCAGAGTACCTACCACAGCACCAAAAAACGCACGAAACGTGAAGCGTCTGACGAACGCACCTACGATGAACCGGTCTTTTGCACCAACCTGGCGCAGAACTTCGACAATCTGGGCATTGGCCGCCAGCGACGCGTTGGCCGCCAGTGTGATCATCGCGGCGGTAGCTCCTCCGATCAGCAAGATCGAAACCCAGCCCAACCGCCGAAGCGAATTTGCCGCGGTCACAAGCGGCTCGCGCCACCGCGAATGGTCGTCTAAAACAGCGCCGGGAACTTCGGCCCCAAGACGCAATCGCAGGCCCACTGCGTCCAGCCCGGGATCACCTTCCGTTATCTCAATTAGCTGTGGCACAGGCAATGTGTCCAACGGCAGATCCGGTCCAAACCACGGCGACAGCAAAGCCACTTGCTCTTCTGCGGTCAGTACACGTGCTGAAGCCACGCCAGGTGTTTGTCGCAGAACAACAAGTGCAGTCTCGGTCTGGGCCGCAAGTTGTTCGACTGGCGCGTTGATACGAAGTGTTGCCGCACCCGCCAGCTCCGACGCCCAGCGCTCTGCCAATCGTCCGGCGGCCAACGACAAAGCCAAGGCAAAAACGGCCAAAAACGCCATTGCACCCGAAACAAAAAGGGTCAGTTGCGCGGTAAATCCCGTGGGTGGAACAACACGATCGGCACGTCCGTCGCGCCGCAGCAGGTCTCGAACACCTTCACCGATCATAGGTCTGCCCCCGCGAGCTGTAGCTGCCGGTGGGAAATCCTAAGAACGCGGGCCTGTACCTGGCTTTTGGCAGCGCGAATCAGACCCAGGTCGTGGGTAGCAATCAGGATTGTTTTTCCCATTCGGTTCAGTTCAATCAGCAAGTGAAGAAGACGTTGAGACATTTCCCAGTCGACATTCCCAGTGGGTTCGTCCGCCAGCACCAGATCAGGTGATAAAATTACCGCACGCGCAAGTGCCGCGCGCTGCCTTTCGCCTCCAGACAACTCGGGTGGAAGCGCTTGAAGGCGGGAGCCAAGCCCGACCCAGTTCAAAAGCTCGGTAAGGTTTTCCTGTTCCGTCTCTGCGGTGCTCCCTGATACCGTCAAAGGTAACGCGACATTTTCTGCCACGGTCATATGATCCAGAAAGCGGCAATCTTGATGCACAATGCCTATCCGGCGTCGAAGCAATGCCATCTGATCACGATCCAAACTGGAAATGTCTTCCCCAAATGCGCTGAGACGACCCGAGTTTGGCAGCAATGCGCCATAACACAGCTTGAGCAAAGTGGTTTTACCCGCTCCGGATGGTCCCGTTAGAAAATGAAACGAACCGGGCTGCAGCTGTAACGAAACATCGCTCAGCAGCTCGCCGCCGCCATAACTGTAGCTGACATCTTCCAGCTCGATCACGCCTGTCCCCTTTATTATTCAGCCTCTCTTGCCCCAGAGAGGCAGCACTTTCAATGCCTCAGACAGTCCAATTGGCGACACTTAGCCCGCTAAACCGAAAACACGCTTTGCTGTTGAGCCTTAACGGAATATCATTGCAACAAAAATTTTGAACAGGCCGGCAGTCAGGCCAGGAGGCAGAATGAGACTCACATGTCCGAATTGTAGCGCTCAATACGAAGTGCCGGACGACGTCATCCCCGAAAATGGGCGTGACGTGCAATGTTCGAATTGCGAGCATACTTGGTTTCAGGCCAAGAATCAGGAAACTACCGACACACCAGAGCCGGTACAGCCGCCCCCCGCGAAGCCGGAACCGGAACCTGAACAGGTAAGTCCCACTGCGCAGACGGAAGCAGATACCGAAGATGATGCGATAGAGCCGGAAACAACCGTTGCCAGCTCGGGGAACGTGGATCCCGCAATCGCTGGCATCCTAAAGGAAGAAGCGGCTCGAGAATCCAAGTTGCGCGCCCAGGAAGGCACCAGTCTTGAAAGCCAACCAGACCTGGCGTTAGACCAACCTGATGAACCCAAAGTCAAACCTGCAAGACCGGCCGCTACAGCGACCTCTGAAGATGCAGGTCAGAAAGATGCGCTGCCCGATGTCCAGGCGATCAATACAGGATTGCAAAGCGATGACGTCAGCAAAAAGTCTGAAGACGTGCCAACAGCACAACGCAAATCGGGGGGGTTCCTGAGAGGTTTTGCGTTGATTCTGATTATAGGCGTGATCCTGTACTTGGTATACAGCAACGCCAACCAGATCGGCGAGGCCGTGCCTCAGGCTGATCCCGTCTTGAAATCCTATGTGTCATTGGTTGATCAAGCCCGGCTATGGCTTGAAACGCAAGCTGGCGGAGCGGTACAGAATTAACCTGTGCCGCTTGCGCAGATCAAAACCGCTCTAACAGGCGCTTAAGGTATTCAAGTTCGATCTGTGGTCGGTCCGTTTCACCGGTACGGCGCCGGATTTCATCTAACAGCTCACGAGCGCGGCGGTATACGTCTTCGCCCTGCAACAGGTTTTCTTCGGTTGAAATCGATCCGCCGGTTCCTTGATTTCGGCCAAGGGGATCACGGTTGTTGGCCTGCATGTCTCCGTCTTGGGTACCTTGACCAGGCTGGTTTTGCTGGTTTTGCGCCAATGCTTCGCCCAATGACCGCATTCCTTCGCGCAAAGCCTCCATCGCTTCGGATTGCCTGTCGATGGCTTCGGCTAAATCGTCGCCGCGAAGGGCGTCTTCGGCCTCATCCATGGCCCGGCCTGCCCGATCCAGCGCTTCTCGCGCGGCGTCGCCCTCGGGCGTTCCAGATCCGGGCAAACCCTGTTGCTGTCGGCTCAATTCGTCTCGAAGGGCCTGCTGACGATCAGCCAGCGTTCCCTGACCCTGCTGGCCTTCGCCGGCTTGATCAGTTCCCTGACCCTGTCCGCCCTGCCCTTCGTGGCTCTGGCCACGGCCCTGACCGCCAGATCTGCCTTCGTTGCCTTGGCTTTCGCCAGCTTGCGCGCCCGGATTAAACTGTTCCTGCAGATCCCGGAATGCTTGATCACTAAGACCCTGTTGTTCGCGCAAGGTTTCGGCAAGTCCTTCCATTGCCTGCTGGCCTTCAGACTGACCACCCTGCCCCTGACCCTGCGTTACCCGCATGTTGTCCATCATCTGTTGGAACTCTTCCAGCGCTTGCTGCGCCTCAGCCATACGGCCCTGCTCCATCAGCTCTTGGATGCGGTCCATCATCTCCTGCAGATCATTCTGGGTCATCTGCATCGTTTCGCCGTTTTGACCCTGCTGCCGCTCGCCACCTTCACCGTTTTCCTGTGCAAGACGTTGCAGTTGCTGCAAATAATCCTGAGTCGCCTCACGCAATTCCTGCATCAGTTCAGCGATCTCTTCATCGCTGGCACCGTTTTGCATAGCCTCGGTCAGACGTTCCTGTGCTCGCCGCATACGTTCCAAAGCGTCCGCCAGAGTGCCATCTTCTATGAGAACGGCAAGATCCCACAAAGCTTGTGCAATTTCCTCTTGTTGTTTGGGTTTCAGGCCGTAGGCGTTGAAAGTCTCAAGCCGTCTAAGCGTGACGCGAAGACGAAGATACGCAGTGTCAGACCGAAACAAGTTTTCGGGCTTGTGCGACACCGCCCGCAAAACCTGCGCTACACGGGTCGCATTCGACCGGGTCCACAGCAGGTCACGACGTTGCTCGATCACTGCGGCTGCCAGCGGATCGAAAAAACGGCGGGCAGGCAAAGCCGTCTGAAACGGCTCGGAATAAGAACGTTGATCGGCTGCGTCTTGAGCCATCAGTGAAATTGTGACCGGTAAATGCGCCCAAGGGTGTTCCGAAAAGTCTTCGATCAGATCTTCAGTGAAATCAGCGCGGTCACCCGTGATGGGCATAGGCAATTCCACCTCGATTATTTCTCGCGGCTCGGGCTCTGTTGACAAACCGAAACGTCTGTCAACCGACGCTAGGTCCAACTCGATTACGGCCGCCCCGGACACCACGCCATAGTCATCGCTGGCCGAAAAGGGCAGTTTCATCTGACCTCCAGCTTCAGCTTCGGCCGCGCCAGATACCGAAATAATAGGGGCCTCGTCCGAAATGACATCCAACACCCAGTCACGCCCAGCGGGGCCTTCGATGGTCATTTGACCAGACCACTCCGCGACAAAGTCCTGCTCGGGATCGGTTGCAAGCTCGGCGCCAGCGGTCGAGGTGGTCTCTGTCAGGCTATGTGCGCCGACCTCACCGTAGAACCGTAGTGTGATCCGGCTGCCCTGAGGCACTGACAGTGTCGGGTCCTTCTGATCCGCCAGATAAAGCGTCGGCAACCCGGTGTATCGTGGCGGTTCAACCCACCCCTCCCACGTCGGTCCCTGGCCTGCCGACGCAGTGCCGGGGGTCATGTCTGCAACTGAACCAATTCGCCAAAAGGATCCAAACAGTGTCGCTATCACAAGCGCAAGCAAAGCCGCATATCGCAGAGCGTAGGGGTCATGCGATGCAATCCTTAGGTCAGGTTTAACCGGCTCGGCCAAAGCGGCTCTTTCCCCCATCCGAACCTGATGTGCACGCCACAAGGCAACCGAGTCTGCATCCATCGCTCCGATTGCCTGGTCATCCATCAAGGCTTGGATCGGGCGCCCCGGAAGGGTTTCATCAAGTCTTATCAAAGCTTCGGCGCGATTAGGTATGCGGAATCGCCGCAAGCCAAATACCGTTGTGCCAGCTAGAACAATCAGCACCACCGCACCAATTATCCATACGGTTTCGACGCCCACCATGTCCTGAAGCCCCAGCATTAGAGCCGCAAGAATCACCATTAGAACAGACAAGAAGGGCCAGAAGGCGCGCCACGCTCTTTCGGCCAACATCCCGGCATGTGTCAGCCAAAGCGACAATCGTGGAATAGGCAGGTTTGGTCTATTGCTCAAAACGGGCCTCCTGATCGGCCCGACGCGATCACTGCGTCAAAGCCACGAGGGTATGGTATCGCGGTTTATGATTTCGTCAAAGCTTGGCCGTTCACGAATAACTGCAAATTGATCCCCGTTAACCAGAACCTCGGGTATCAGAGGGCGGGTATTGTATTCGCTTGACATTACTGCACCATATGCGCCCGCGCTACGGAATGCGATCAGATCACCAGCGACCAAAGGAGGCATGTTGCGTTCTTTGGCAAATGTGTCGCCAGTTTCGCAAACGGGGCCAACTATATCATAAGGTTGCTGCTCAACACCCGGATCGGGTTCCTTTACAGCGACAATATCATGGTGAGCCTCGTACATGGCCGGTCGAATCAGATCATTCATAGCACCGTCCAAAATAAGGAAGTCTCGTCCCTCACCAGATTTGACATAAATGACCTTGCTGACCATTAAACCGGCGTTGCCCGCGATCAAACGGCCCGGTTCAATCTCGATCTCACAACCCAGATGGCCCACGGTTCTTTTGATCAATGCACCGTACTCAATGGGAAGCGGCGGTGCTTCATTGGACCGGGTATAGGGTATTCCCAAACCACCCCCAAGATCGAGGCGCCGGATGGTGTGCCCCTCGCTACGCAGCCGCTCGGTCAGCTCGGCCACCTTGGCATAGGCCATTTCGAATGGCTCTAACTCTGTCAATTGCGAGCCGATATGGACATCAATCCCAATAACTTCCAGACCCGAAAGGCTTGCGGCATGAGCATAGACGTCTGATGCACGAGATATGGGAATTCCAAACTTATTCTCGGATTTTCCGGTCGCGATTTTAGCGTGCGTTTTGGCGTCGACGTCGGGGTTTACACGCACAGTGATCGGCGCGACGACACCTAACGCCAGAGCAACCGAATTGATGACTTCCATCTCAGGCTCGGACTCGACGTTGAACTGCCGGATACCTCCGGTCAGCGCCGTGCGGATCTCGTCCGCAGTTTTTCCGACGCCGGAAAACACAATCCTTTCGCCCGGTACACCGGCAGCCTTGGCGCGCAAATATTCCCCGCCCGATACAACATCCATACCCGCGCCTGCCTGCGCCAGTGTTTTCAGTATCGCCTGATTGCTGGCAGCCTTCATGGCATAGCAAACAAGGTGATCGGTTCCCTCAAGCGCATCATCAAACAGTTTGAAATGGCGCAACAGCGTGGCCGTCGAATACACATAGAAAGGCGTTCCGACCGCGGCAGCGATTTCGGAAATTGGGACGTCCTCGGCGTAAAGCGCGCCGTCGCGGTAGAGAAAATGATCCATGCCTGCGCGCTTAGACCAAAAACTGCGTAGGGATCAAATGATTCCGCGCAATTGCACACATGCCTAGAACGTTGTCGACGCGCCGGCCCGCGCGTAGCCAGATACCGAAACCCCGGACCCACTGCGTTCATCTGCCGTTTCCTGCCGCGGAGATTGAGTCGGATCACAAGCAGCGAGGACAACAAAGCAAAGCATTACGCAAACGGTCTTCATCAAATCCTCATCAATGCGGGAACCCACTGGATTTTTAAGTTACGCTAAAATAGCAGCGATCAAGCCATTTCAATAAATTTGGCTCAAAGCCCCAGATATACGCCTAACCCGCCGCGCTGCAGGCCGATACCACCGCCGATATGCACCCCGCTGGTGCCAACACCAACGTTTGCGCTCATGGTGGGCTGCGTGGGCTCTCCATCCGCACCACACCCGCTGAGGACAAGACCAGCCGCGATCAGAAGGATTACACTCAGTATTCGCATCACACCTGCGCCTTCCATCGTTTAATTTGGGCACGCACCTGATCAGGGGCCGTACCTCCGTAGGACTGTCGCGAGTGTACAGAATTCTCGACTGTAAGCACAGAGTAGACATCATCTGTAATTTCCGACTTAACAGACTGCATGTCTTCCAGCGTCAGGTCGGGCAGGTCGCAGCCTTTTTTTTCGGCTATTGCCACTAGTGAGCCTGTCACATGATGGGCATCGCGGAACGGCAGCCCCAAAACACGTACCAACCAATCTGCGAGATCGGTGGCGGTTGAAAAACCCGAACCTGCAGCTGAGGCGAGGCTTTCACGGTTGGCGGTCATGTCTTTGACCATTCCTTCCATAGCCGCCAAAGCCAGCATCCAGTTGTCCGCCGCGTCAAACACCTGTTCCTTGTCTTCCTGCATGTCCTTGGAATAGGCGAGCGGCAGGCCCTTCATCACCATCATCAACGCGGTATTGGCACCAAATATCCGACCAACTTTGGCGCGGATCAGCTCGGCCGCGTCAGGATTTTTCTTTTGTGGCATGATAGATGAGCCTGTGGAAAACCTGTCGGACAAGGTGACAAAGCGGACCTGGGCTGACGACCAGATCACCAGCTCTTCGGCAAACCGGGACAAATGAACGGCACAAATTGAGGCGGTAGATAGAAATTCCAACGCAAAATCCCTATCGCTGACGGCGTCCAGAGAGTTCGCCGCAGGGCGATCAAAACTCAGCGCTTCGGCGGTCATTTGGCGATCAATCGGGAAGGAAGTTCCCGCCAATGCGGCCGCGCCCAAAGGCGATTCATTCATACGGGAACGCGCGTCGCGAACGCGAGACAGGTCGCGGCCAAACATCTCGACATAGGCCATCATGTGGTGGCCCCATGTGACCGGTTGCGCGGTTTGCAGGTGGGTAAAGCCGGGCATAACCCAATCTGCGCCGGCCTCAGCTTGCGCCAAAAGTGCCCGGATCAAAGCAAGCAAACCACTTTCTGCCGCGTCTAGCTGATCGCGCACCCAGAGTTTGAAGTCGGTTGCCACCTGATCGTTTCTGGACCGACCGGTGTGCAATCGACCGGCTGGGTCGCCAATGATCTCTTTCAGGCGCGCTTCGACATTCATATGTATGTCTTCAAGCGCGGTTGAAAATTTGAATTCTCCGCGTTCAATTTCTGACAATACGGTGAGCAGCCCTTCCCGAATGGCCTGAGCATCACTATCAGTTATCACGCCTGTAGCCGCAAGCATGGCGGCGTGGGCGCGCGAGCCTGCGATGTCTTGGGCCGCCATCCGCTGATCGAACCCGATCGAGGCATTGATCGCCTCCATTATCGCGTCTGGACCAGCGGCAAAGCGGCCGCCCCACATCTGGTTCGAGGTTTGGTCGGTCATGTTGGAAAACCCGGAGTTAATATGCGCCTTGTTAGTCTGATCCCCCTTTATATGGCCCTCGCGCTGGGTGCAAACACGGCTTTGGCTGCTGATCCGGCAACGATCGAGGCTTTGCGCGAGGACAGCATGAAACGGCTGATCGTGCATAAGGAGCCCAAGGAAGCAAAAACAATCGAGTTTCAGCTCGAAGATGACGGGGGCGTAGGTACTCTGGAAGACTTTCGTGGCAAATACTTACTGGTGAACTTTTGGGCCACTTGGTGCGCGCCTTGCCGTGTGGAGATGCCACAGATCGCCGAACTTCAAGAAGAGTTTGGGGGCGAAAAATTTCAGGTTCTGACATTGGCGACCGGCCGCAATAACCCAGCGGGCATCAAGAAATTCTTTGCAGAAAACGGAATAGACAATCTGCCACGTCATCAAGATCCACGCCAGGCGGCCGCACGCGAGTTCGGCATCGTCGCCTTACCAATAACGGTTATATTGAATCCGGAAGGTCAGGAAATAGCCCGTATGATAGGCGACGCCGAGTGGAATTCAGAAAGCGCCAAAGCGATAATCTCTGCCTTGGTCAATGGCGCAAGCTGACTTGAGCAAAGATTTCATAATTTGTTTGTGCGTGAGAATAAGCCTCGATTCCGCGTCGGCATGAATGCGCGGGACACGGCAATGCGCCATAGCTCGAAAATTCTGGGCAGGCATGGTCAACGATAGTGGCCAGCCAACGGCAACAAGCCTGACGCCACGCTACCTTTGACACAAACCCGTCCCATCTGCACTCTGTCGCCGGGAGGGCAGCATGCCACTTGAAATATTGTTGGTTTTGGTGGTTGTCGGCATTTCCGGAATAGGACTGATGTTGCACCTGACCGGGCGTTCGCGGATGCGCGTTCTTACACATGACTTAGCTTGGCAGGACTGGCTTCGCCATTTTCCCGACGATGATGTAGTTGATGTTACCGTTTCACATGATGGCCATTTTGCTTTGATCCGAACAAAAGAAGTTGCCGGGCTATTATGGTCGTTCGGCGCTGACACCGCAGCCAGGCACTTGCTTGATTTTGATTGGCTCGAACATCCGGAAGGTTTCGAGATTCTGTTTCATGATTTCAGCATCCCCCGCGTAATTGTCCGTCTTGACGAAACCGAGCGCCGCCACTGGCGACACTTATTGGACCCCGTATGACAGAGCAGGTGAGTTTCCCAGATGCAGTACAATGGGCTGTCCCGTTTTTTATTGCCGCCATTCTGGCTGAGTTTGTTTGGATCGCAATCAAGGGTCGAGGCGGCCGTTACGAGACACGAGATGCACTGACATCGCTGATTATGGGCGCAGGCAATATTGCATCGGGGTTTCTGTTGGGCTTTATCGCTTACGCGTTTTTCATGTGGCTATGGCAGATTACTCCTCTGGATCTAGGAACTTCCGTCCCCGTAATTTTCATATGCTTTGTGCTGGATGACTTGCGTTACTATTGGGTGCATCGATTTGGGCATCGCATCCGCTGGGTCTGGGCTAGTCACGTGAACCACCACAGTTCGCAGCATTACAACCTGACGACAGCGCTGCGGCAGACATGGACCTATACGTTCACCTTCATGATGGTCGTGCGTGCGCCATTGATTTTACTGGGTTTTCATCCAGCTATGGTTCTCTTTGTTGGCGGTCTGAATCTGATTTATCAATTTTGGATCCACACAGAAGCAATCAGGAAAATGCCTCGCTGGTTCGAAGCAGTAATGAACACACCCAGTCACCACCGTGTGCATCACGGGCGCAACGCGCGTTATCTGGACTGCAATTATGCTGGGGTTTTCATTATCTGGGATAAGTTGTTTGGCACTTTTGTGCCCGAACAAGAAAGCGACAAGGTGGATTATGGGTTGGTACACAACATCGGCACCTTTAACCCGCTACGCGTGGCCTTTCACGAATGGGTGAGTATCTGGCGCGACGCGACTCAATCTGGATTGAGCTTGCGTCAGCGTCTGGCTTATTGCTTTGCGCCACCCGGATACAGTCATGACGGAAGCCGAAATAATTCCAATCAGATCAAGGCCAAGCATCTGGCCCGGCACCCCGAAGATCATGGTACCCCAGGATTCGAAGGGTTCAGCGCAAGCCGACAAAATGGTCTTGCGGACAGGTCATAAGTCGCCGATTTAAAAAATTAAACCTTGAAATCCGCTGGATTTCCGCCACATCGCACAAGTGTTTCAATATCGAGCGACCAGAACTCATGATGCGCCTGACAATAACCGCAACCGCGATAGGCCTTTTAGGCTTGGTAACAGCTATGCTCGCTGCACTCAGCCCGGAAATACCAGCAGCGATCCTGAGCTTGGGGTTCGGATTGGCGCTGGTGGGCTTTCTTGGTTCGGTGATCGGGGCGATTATCGCCATGGGTCGTGCTTGGCAATCTTCGCGCTAGAGAAACTTTTCCTGACAAAGGAAGTTTGTAAGTTTCATTAACTTCAAATTCATAAGTTTGCCCCGACATTGTGCTGGATGCCATTCCAGATATGCACAGAAATATGGTGCACGCATGCGGGACAAAAAACTCTCTGATTTGCCGGAAGGTTTGGACAGCCCTTTGAATGCTGCCGTCACTTCACGAGACCAATCGGTGCTGAACATGGCGACCGATGCGGTCAAACACAAGCAATGTAAACTTGCGTTTCAGCCCGTAATGCAAGCGAGGGTTCCACACAATGTAGCCTTCTACGAAGCGTTTATACGGGTTTTGGACGAAACCGGACGCGTCATTCCGGCCAGAGAATTCATGCCGCAAATCGAAAACACCCCTATTGGCCGTGACATAGATTGTATTGCGCTGGAAATGGGCCTTAGAACCCTACGGCAAAACCCTGGAATTCGCTTGTCCATAAACATGTCCGCGCGTTCGATAGGGTATACGCGCTGGTCTCGCATTTTGGACCGTTCCCTCAAAAAGGACCGCAGTCTAGGCGAAAGGCTTATTCTGGAAATCTCTGAAAGCTCTGCGATGCTGGTACCCGAATTGGTTATGGACTTCATGGATCGCCAGCAAGAACGAGGGATTGCATTTGCGTTGGACGACTTTGGCGCCAGCAATTTCAGCTTTCGACACTTTCGTGAGTTTCTGTTTGACGCGGCTAAGATCGACGGACAGTTCATTCGTGGCATAAATGAAAATCCAGACAATCAGGCGCTGGTGAGAGCATTAATTGCAGTCGCACGGGAGTTCGAAATCCTTGTGACTGCCGAATCGGTTGAAAGCAAAGCAGACGCCGAATTTCTGGTTGCAAACGGTGTGGATTGCCGACAGGGTTTTTTGTTCGGCGCGCCGTCTGTCACACCACCGTGGGCACCAGAAAATACGGTCAAAACGGCTGTTTAGACTGAAACCTTAGGTGCGGTATTGCGCCGAACTTGACGCTGAGACAAGGTGTCCATTGCTGCATATGCAGCATTGAGGTATGCCAGAGCCCACTAGGGCGGGGGATCACAAGTCGCTTTTGTTTTTTAAAGAGAGGCCTGTCATCCGAACATTCAGATCTCCTGCTGGACCATGACGGTAAAGGATTGACTATATGACGAACGTAGTAATCGCATCCGCAGCACGCACAGGTGTCGGCAGTTTCGGTGGTTCATTTGCGAACACCCCTGCACACGATCTGGGCGCTGCCGTCCTTGAAGCGGTAGTCGACCGCGCAGGGGTCGAAAAAGGCGAGGTAAGCGAAACCATCATGGGCCAGGTCCTTACAGCCGCCCAAGGTCAAAACCCCGCACGACAGGCGCACATCAATGCCGGACTGCCACAGGAAAGCGCTGCGTGGGGCATCAATCAGGTTTGCGGTTCGGGATTGCGAGCCGTGGCTTTGGGTGCCCAGCACATCCAACTGGGCGATGCCGATATTGTCTGCGCCGGAGGACAGGAAAACATGACCTTGTCGCCTCATGCCGCAGCCCTTCGCGCCGGCCACAAGATGGGTGACATGAAATACATCGACACGATGATACGCGACGGCTTGTGGGATGCCTTCAACGGTTATCACATGGGCCAAACGGCTGAAAACGTTGCCGAAAAGTGGCAGATCAGCCGCGACATGCAGGATGAATTCGCCGTCGCATCGCAGAACAAAGCCGAAGCGGCCCAGAACGCTGGCAAGTTCGCCGATGAAATCGTGCCCTTCACCATCAAGACCCGCAAGGGCGACATCGTGATGGACAAGGACGAATACATCCGCCATGGCGCGACCATGGAGGCGATGGCCAAACTGCGTCCGGCCTTCACCAAAGACGGATCGGTCACTGCGGCAAACGCTTCGGGCCTAAATGACGGTGCAGCGGCAACCCTGCTGATGTCGTCGGAGAATGCCGAAAAACGCGGCATCGAGCCTCTGGCCCGTATTGCGTCCTACGCGACCGCTGGCTTGGATCCGTCGATCATGGGCGTCGGCCCGATCTACGCCTCGCGCAAGGCGCTTGAAAAGGCGGGCTGGTCGGTTGACGATCTGGATCTGGTCGAGGCCAATGAAGCCTTTGCCGCACAGGCCTGCGCCGTGAACAAGGACATGGGCTGGGATCCGTCGATCGTGAATGTGAACGGCGGCGCGATTGCCATCGGTCACCCGATCGGGGCCTCGGGCTGCCGCGTTCTGAACACGCTTCTGTTCGAAATGAAACGCCGTGACGCCAAGAAGGGTCTTGCAACACTGTGCATCGGCGGTGGCATGGGCGTTGCCCTGTGCGTGGAGCGCGACTAAGTGCTTTGACAAGCGAACAAAAAGGGCGTCCGTTGGGCGCCCTTTTTTGTTACAACTGGGGCTTACCCCGAAGATGCGACAAAATCGCCGAGCGGAAACACTGAAACAGACACGAAACGATATTGCGCGATAATCTCACTCAGAGTAACAGAATTACCAAGATGACTAAATTTGGAGGAATCCTGAATGGCACGTACAGCACTCGTAACCGGCGGTTCCCGCGGTATTGGCGCAGCAATTTCCAAAGCGCTAAAAGCCGAAGGATACAATGTTGCAGCCACCTATGCAGGCAATGACGAAGCGGCCGCGAAATTTACCGAAGAAACTGGAATTAAGACCTACAAATGGAACGTTGCCGATTATGATGACTCCAAAGCGGGCATCGAAAAGGTCGAAGCTGAAGTGGGACCGATCGACATCGTTGTCGCCAACGCTGGTATAACGCGCGATGCGCCGTTCCACAAAATGACGCCAGAGCAGTGGCATCAGGTAATCGACACCAATCTGACCGGTGTATTCAATACTGTACACCCTGTGTGGCCGGGAATGCGTGAACGCAAATTCGGCCGCGTAATTGTCATTAGCTCGATCAACGGTCAAAAAGGCCAGTTTGCCCAAGTAAACTATGCCGCTACCAAGGCAGGCGATCTGGGTATTGTCAAATCACTGGCACAAGAGGGCGCGCGTGCAGGCATCACAGCCAATGCAATCTGTCCCGGTTACATCGCCACTGAGATGGTGATGGCCGTTCCAGAGAAGGTGCGCGAGGCCATTATCGGCCAAATCCCTGCTGGTCGTCTGGGTGAGCCGGAGGAAATCGCGCGTTGCGTTACGTTCCTGGCTTCGGAAGATTCACAGTTCATAAATGGATCGACTATTTCGGCCAACGGTGCACAGTTCTTCGTCTGATGCAGAGCGCTGGGACTAAAACGGGCCGACCTATTTGGGTCGGCCCGAAATGTATCCCGTAAGAACGCGCGCGCTGCGTTCAGCGGGAACCGAGAATCCATTTAACAACATTCCTGACAAATTTTCCGCGCTCGGAATGGGCGCGCTGAAAGGCGCGTTGAACTGAAAGATCGGTTGCAATCTCAATCATTGTAGCCTCTTTATCAGATTAGTTTCATTTGACTTACCCAGATGATGGCCATTATTTCTAAGCATTACAAACGAGGAATTTGAATAGTTCAGATAAGGAAAACTAAATTGAATGAGTGACCGCCTGCCCCCTTTAACTGCGTTGCGTGCCTTTGATGCAGCCGCGAGGCATATGTCTTTTGCCATAGCAGCAGAGGAGCTGCACGTAACCCCTGCAGCGTTGTCCTTTCAAATTAAGTCACTGGAAGAGCATCTGGGCCACCCTTTGTTTCGACGCATGAACCGTGCTGTTGAATTGACTGAAGCAGGTAAAACTTTGGCGCCGGGGGCAGCCGAAGGCTTTGTCACCTTGCAAACTGCTTGGCAGGCGACACGGCGTCTGCAAGACACTACCAGCCTGACAGTCACTGCTGGTCCGGCTTTGACCGCAAAGTGGCTCGCACCCCGTCTCTATGACTTTGCCCGCGCCTACCCGGAAATCGACCTGAAGTTTTCCGCCACTTTGCGCAACATGGACTTGCACAGGGACGACGTGGATATCGCGATCCGGTTTGGGTACGGGGACGACGAAGACCTATATTCTGTTCCGGTTCGGCAAGAGTGGCTGACACCTGTTATGACGCCCGAACTGGCTGAGAAGTTTGCGACAGCGCAATCCCTAAGGGACGCTCCGCTCATCCACGATGATTCTATTGGGTTTCTCGACCCACCGTGTGATTGGCCTGCATGGTTTCGTGCGGTTGGTATTGATTTCACACCAAGGCACGGGGCGCATTTTTCAAATGCGGACCATGCCATTGATGCGGCAGTTGCCGGCGTTGGAATTGCACTGGGTCGACGTGCAATGATCATAAAAGACCTTTCCGAAGGTCGCCTGGTTGCTCCGTTTAAAACGGCGATTGAAACGCAGGCTCGGTTTCGCTTCTTGTGTTTGCCAGGTGCGGAAACGCGGCCACAAATTTCCGCCTTTCGGGATTGGTTTTTATCGGAGATTGAAAAGACCGCGCATATCTCAGATGACTTCGAAATCATTCCGGTGGAA
Organism: Ruegeria sp. YKSD179; assembly: GCF_059612885.1. Classification (NCBI taxonomy): domain Bacteria; kingdom Pseudomonadati; phylum Pseudomonadota; class Alphaproteobacteria; order Rhodobacterales; family Roseobacteraceae; genus Ruegeria; species Ruegeria sp. YKSD179. The sequence continues at coordinate 25,171 of NZ_JBXWRL010000058.1, forward strand.
AAGGTTGCAATCAAATGACAAGAATGGGCGCGACGGCGGTTGGTTTTGTGGCCGTTCTGCTGTGGTCACTGTTGGCCTTGTTTACAGTCGGTTCGGCACCCACGCCCCCATTGTTGCTAAACGCGATCTGTTTTTCGATTGGCGGCAGCTTGGGTTTGATCTGGGTTTTCGCGACGGGTGCTCTGACGCAATTACTTCAGATCCCCTGGAAGACTTATCTTTTTGGCGCTGTTGGATTGTTCGGATATCACGCGCTGTATTTTTCCGCGCTTCGCATGGCGCCTGCGGCCGAGGCTGGACTGATCGCATATCTCTGGCCGCTGCTTATCGTTTTGTTCTCTGGCTTGCTCCCGGGTGAAAACCTGCGGTTGGGCCATTTGTTTGGCGCATGCCTTGGGTTTGCGGGGGCGGCAGTAATTATTGGGGGTGGAGGCGGCACAGGTTTTCAAGCGCAATACCTGCCTGGTTATGCGTTGGCTCTGTTGTGCGCGTTGACTTGGTCGGGATATTCGGTGTTGTCACGAAGATTGGGCGATGTTCCTACAAGCTCGGTCGCTGTTTTTTGCGTTGCAACTGCAATTGCTTCTTGGTGTTTGCATTTTGCATTGGAGGAAACTGTGATTCCTGGAAGCACGATTGGCTGGGCCTCCGTACTGGCGTTGGGGTTAGGACCAGTCGGGCTTGCCTTCTATGTCTGGGACATCGGCGTCAAACGCGGTGACATACAAATTTTGGGCACGGCGTCCTACGCCGCTCCGCTTCTGTCTACATTGGCACTTGTAGCGGCCGGGATCGCAACACCCACTTGGGGGCTTGCGATCGCAGCTTTTCTTATTACCGGAGGCGCGGCAATCGCTGCGCGTGCCAGCTTAAGGTCTTAGTTGGAGAGACGCTCAATTTCTTCCTTCAGCTTTAGTTTTTGTTTCTTGAGCTGGGCGATATGGAGATCATCGATACCTGGCGAGCGTTGGGCTTCTTCGACTTGGAGACCGAGACTTTCGTGTTTCTTCTTCAGCTCCGTCAGATGTGCACTCACGCTCATGGCGATCCTCCTTCTTTGGTTGCTTATATCACGTAAGAAGTTGATCACATCGTTTCCACCCTGTCACGCTGCAGGCGCACAGAATCTGTCACAAATTTTGTGAATCACGCTGATCTTTGCCTAGATGCTCGAAAATCCGGCCAACGCTGCGCCTTGTCGCAGGATTGCGGAAATTTCCGGAGCATAGCTATCGCCATCCCTAAGGTGCTTGGTACCTGCGTGCAAAACTACAGGCGCCAAAAGGCGAAAGGCCGCGCGCCCACCCTTGCGGGCCCGAAAAATCACGAGTTCTGCAGGTCGATCAGTGCGTGGAGCGATCGGCAGAACCTCAATGGACCCGACCTGCCCGGAGCAAGCCAACAACAGATCCTGCAAGCGATCAGCCTTTAGTATAATGTGCAGGTAACCGCGCGGCACTAATCTTTTCACTGCCACACTGACCCAGTCGGACAAGGCTGTGCGTTCGCCAAGGGCAATACTGCGACCTTGATCTTTCGCCGGGCTGTGTTCACCGGACCGATAATACGGCGGGTTCGCCAACACGTGATCGAACTGCTGCTGACGAATATCCAAAGGCAGGGCATTCAAATCGGCCGCAGCCACAGTCAACGGAAGCTTGTTGTCCTCAGCATTCCTTTTCGCAAGTTCAGCATAAGCTTCCTGCAATTCGACCCCGGTCGCGCGCAACTCAGGTACGCGAGCCATGAGGCACAATACCGCGGCTCCTGCGCCGCAGCCAAGTTCAAGAACGCTCTGGTTCACAGTCGCTGGTATAGATGCGGCAAGTAGAACCGGATCGATACCCGCGCGGTATCCCTTTCGTGGCTGCCACAAACGCAAACGCCCGCCCAGAAAATCGTTGCAGGTTAGATCACTGTCGGAAAACCGGTTCATCGCCCCAAAGGAATCTCATTGTCCCGCATAACACGTTCAGCGCGGGACAAATCATCAGCGCGCACCATTAGTCGCCGTGGAAATATCCCAATTCCACCTTCCAGGATGCTCATATTTACGTCCATCTGAAAGCAGTCTATATCCTCGCCCTCAAGAAGAGCTGATGCAAAGGCCAAGATCGTAGGGTCAGTGCTGCGTAAAAGTTCTTTCATGGGGATGGATGTAAGGGCAAGGTAGGGCGAAAGTCGAGCCTTGTGTCGGGAGTGTGATGACAGTCAGCGCAATTTCAAAGCCTCACGAGCGGCTGGCCGAAATTCTTTTCGATAAAATGGATGCGGTTAATTCGCTTATTCGAACACGTATGGCATCCGATCATGCGCCTCGGATACCCGAGGTAACGGCTCACCTTGTTGAGGCAGGCGGCAAGCGTTTACGCCCGATGTTGACGTTGGCGGCAGCTCGATTGTTCGGCTACACCGGCGATCATGACGTGCGTTTGGCCGCGACTGTGGAATTCATCCACACGGCCACGCTACTGCATGACGATGTTGTCGATGAAAGTTCCCAAAGGCGCGGTCGGCCCACCGCTAACCTTCTTTGGGACAATAAATCCAGCGTTTTGGTAGGCGACTATCTGTTTTCCCGCAGCTTCCAATTGATGGTAGAAACTGGTTCGCTCCGCGTTTTGGACATTCTCGCCAATGCCTCTGCCACCATCGCCGAGGGCGAGGTGCTGCAAATGACGGCCGCTACCGATCTTGCAACTGACGAAAGCGTGTATCTGCAAGTTGTTCGCGGAAAAACGGCAGCACTATTTTCTGCCGCGACTGAAGTGGGCGGTGTCATCGCAAATGCACCGGAACCACACGTACAGGCCCTGTTCGACTATGGTGATGCGTTGGGTATAGCGTTTCAGATTGCCGATGATCTTCTTGATTATCAGGGTGATAGCAAAGCTACTGGTAAAAATGTTGGCGATGATTTCAGGGAACGCAAGTTAACACTTCCCGTTATCAAGGCCGTCGCAAGATCAACGCCCGAAGAGCGTGCGTTTTGGGAACGGACAATTGCAAAAGGCCGTCAAGAAGATGCCGATCTGGATCACGCGCTTTGCCTGTTGAACAAACATGCAACGCTGGACGCAACCCGGGCAGATGCCGTTGCCTGGGCAACGAAAGCCAAGACTGCCCTAGCGCCCTTGCCGGATCACGAAATCAAGGCGTTGCTGCAGGATATAGCCGACTACGTTGTGTCGCGTATTAACTAAGGCGAGCGGCGCGACACCACCAACCGGGATGGGCCGCTCCAATTTCATGCGCCGCTAAAAGCGCTGCTTTCATGGATGGATACAGTGCGAAGCACGTCGACCCTGAACCCGACATCCGTGCCAAAAGTGATTGAGTTGTAGCGCGTAAAGCATCCAGCACAGTTGCGATTTGCGGTGCAATTGCCAGCGCCGGAGTTTCAAGATCATTGCGCTGCGTAGAAAGCCAAGCAGCACAGCTTTCGGGGGAAGAAAACTCCGGAAGGACGAAAGGCATCTCGGGATTATTCTTTGCCGTCAGAGAGTTGAACACTGGTCCGGTTTTCACGGCGACACCCGGGTTGACTAACACGGCTGGAAGGTCGGGCAGGACAATGGGCTCAGTGCGATCGCCGATTCCTTGCATTCTTGTTGCTCTGGCAAGCATGCAGACAGGAACATCCGCTCCCAGTGAAAGCGCAACATGTCGCGGTGAATCAGGGGCCAGCGTGCGCAAAGTCGCAGCAGCGTCAGAAGAGCCACCTCCGACGCCGCCTCCATGAGGCAGAGCCTTGTACAGATTTATATTCCCAGTCCAATTAGAAGCCTGAGCAGCCTGCCAAACCAGATTGCGCTCGTCCACGGGAACACCGGCGGCAAATTCTCCGGTTACATTCACAGAAAGCTTTTGGCCCGGCGAGAATTCAAGTGAGTCTCCAAGGTCCGCAAATGCCACGAGTGAATCCAACAGATGATAACCGTCGGCGCGTTGACCGGTGATATGCAAGGTCAGATTTATTTTGGCAGGCGCAAAGGCCTTAGCCATCATTTGCGACTTTCAATGGATCTGCACCTTCTTCTTCCAGCACAATATCAAGACCAACCTCGATTTTACGGCGAATACGATCTGGATCTGCTTCACCGTCGGTGTCTTCGGGGTCGATAAAAGACAAGGCTCGCTTCCACTGGAATTCGGCCTCTCTCGCTCGGTCAACGGCCCAGTAGACGTCGCCCAAATGATCGTTGACCACTGGATCCACAGGCATCAGTTCGACCGCTCGCTCCATGTGATCCACTGCCTCGTCGTAACGGCCCAGTCGGAACAGAACCCAACCAAGGCTATCCACGATGTAGCCGCTGTCTGGGCGCGCGATGACAGCGCGTTCTATCATTTCCAGCGCTTCATCCAACTTCTCTCGCCGCTCGACCAACGAATAACCAAGGTAATTGAGTACTTGGGGCTGATCAGGATTCAGCTCTAAAGCCTTACGGAAATCGGCCTCAGCATTTTCCCAGTTTTTGAGCCTCTCATGCGAGATTCCGCGCGCATAATACAAAAACCAGTTACTGCCAGCATCTTCCTCAGTCAGATTTATTGCTGTGTCATAAGAAGTTACAGCTGCCGCGTAGTCTTCTTGTTGTCGCAACAAGTCGGCCAAAGCCACGTGTACGCCTGGCAGGTCTGGCTTCTGAACAGCCAGACTTTGCAGAACTTCAACAGCAGCATCCGTTTTGCCAGACTGGCGTAGAACTTCGGCTCGGCCCAGTTCTGCGGCGTGGTGGTCAAAACTGTCCGGCGGGACCATGCGATAGGCTTCCACAGCAAGATCGTATTGCCGCAGCTCTTCCAGCAATTCTGCGGTTAGTAAAATTGCGTCGATATGGTCTTTACGCAGGAAACTGGCAATCCGGGCGTACAACAGAACGTAGTCATCTACTGCATCTGAATTCAACGCCGCGCCAACTGAAAAGAAAATTTCGGCCATACCGTCTTGCGGCGACCTTACATGTGTAAAGGGCAGAGTTTCTCCTGCCCTTAAACGCGCAACGTAATTGTCAATAAACGGATCATTGCCCGAAGCGAACACATCGTCCAAAAACTCCAGAGCGTCTTGATTTCTGTCCAGTTGCGACAGGATTTCGGCCCGAGCAAGCGCCGCTCGGCGCGAGATGCGTGACACCGAACCATTATCGGTACCAAAGACCTCTTCGGCGCCTTCAAAGTCGCCAATCGAAGCCAACGCCAGGGCCTTGTGATAAAGCGCAAACTCTCTCAGGCCTTCCTGTGTAGCGACGGTATCGAACTGCTCCATCGCCTGAGACACGGAACCTTTCCCAATATGGGCCCATGCGATCATCAACCCGTCAACCAATGGTCCTACACCTTGGGTTTCCGGGTCTCGGGAAAGAAGCTCGTCCAATTGGTCCTGATTGATCAAGTTAGCATAGATCACCATGCGTCCGGCTTGGTTCGGAACAGGTAGTTGATCCATTATTTCTGCAACGGGCTTGGCGCCTTCGATATCACCCAATGCGATGCGCGCAAGCAGAACGCTTTCCAAAAGCTGTTCGTTTTCAGGATCAAAATTCAGCGCCTTAGAATAGTATCTCTCAGCGGCGACATAATCACTTTGATATATTGCCTGACGTCCGGCCAGATATGAACCAGAGCCCGTATCAGCAAATGCCGACGATGCAATGAAAGAGGTGAAGGCCGCAGTTGCAACCGCGCGACGGACCAATGGAAGCACCGATATCCTGCCTTGTTGTCGTTGTTTGGCGGATAAGCTAGGGCCTGGCGACCCATGTGGCAATGGCTGAGCCCTCTAGACCCTGCCAATACACCTATTTTTGCTTACATATTGGGATAATTCGGCCCATCTCCGCCTTGTGGTGTGGTCCACGTAATATTTTGGCTGGGATCTTTGATATCACATGTCTTGCAGTGGACACAGTTCTGAAAGTTTATGACGAATCGCGGTCCGTTCTCATCTTCGACCATTTCATATACACCTGCAGGGCAGTACCGCTGTGCAGGTTCGTCGAACTTGGGCAAGTTGACCTTGACCGGGATTTCCGGGTCCGCCAGCTTCAGGTGACAGGGCTGACTTTCCTCGTGATTGGTCGCGGAAAAGGAAACATTGGTCAATCGATCAAAAGATAGCGTGCCATCTGGCTTGGGATAGTCGATGGCTGCGTGCTTGCTCGCATCCTCGGTTGACTCGGCGTCATTCTTTCCGTGTCCCAAAGTGCCAAACAGAGAAAAACCAAGCGTGTTGGTCCACATGTCCAGACCGCCCAGCGCAAGCGACGCCGTAAGGCCCCATTTCGACCACATCGGTTTGACATTGCGTACCTTTTTCAGGTCCTTGCCGATTGGGCCATTTCTTACTTCGGTTTCGTAATCAGTCAAATCGTCACCTGAACGATCAGCTTTTAGGGCATCATAGGCAGCCTCCGCAGCTGCTTTGCCCGAAAGCATCGCGTTATGATTACCTTTGATGCGCGGGACATTGACCATGCCCGCGGAACAGCCAAGTAAGGCGACGCCGGGTGCCACGAGTTTTGGCATGGATTGGTAACCCCCTTCGGTGATCGCACGCGCACCGTAAGCGACACGTTTGCCGCCTTTCAGCAGATCAGCGACCATAGGATGGTGCTTGAAACGCTGGAACTCCATGTAAGGGTACAGATGAGGGTTTTTATAATTCAGATGAACCACGAAACCGACGTAAACCTGATTATTCTCAAGATGATAGATGAACGATCCACCGCCTGCGTTTCCACCCAGTGGCCAACCCATCGTGTGCGTGACCGAGCCTTCTTTGTGCTTGGCCGGGTCGATCTCCCAAATCTCTTTCATTCCGACGCCGTACTTCTGCGGCTCTTTACCGGCCTGCAGATCGTATTTGGCAATAACTTCTTTGGAAAGCGAGCCGCGCACACCTTCTGATAGGAATACGTATTTGCCGTGCAGCTCCATACCAGGCTCGGTATTTGGACCGTATGAACCATCAGGTTCCAGCCCAAACACGCCAGCCACAACTCCTTTGACTTCGCCGTTGCCGCCATAAACCAATTCGGAACAGGCCATGCCGGGGAAAACTTCAACCCCTAACTCTTCTGCTTGCTCAGCCATCCATCGGCAAACATTGCCCATTGAGACGATGTAATTCCCATGGTTATTCATCAGCGGAGGCATCGGGAAGTTGGGAATTCGCAACTGACCGGCTTCGCCCAGCATGTAAAAATTGTCTTCGGTCACCGGCGTCTTCAACGGGGCGCCTTTTTCCCTCCAGTCTGGTATGAGAGCGTCCAGACCGCATGGATCGAGCACTGCGCCAGACAGAATGTGCGCGCCTACTTCCGAGCCCTTTTCCAGAACCACCACGTTCAGGTCGGCGTCGAGCTGCTTAAGACGGATGGCCGCAGACAGGCCTGCGGGACCCGCACCTACAATCACAACGTCATATTCCATCGCTTCGCGTTCAATTTCGGCCATCGCGGGCTCCTTAGCTAACTTTCCGAACTGGCGCTCACATTGCATGGTCTGCGCAATTTTGTTTCTCGGCTGATTACATGGGAAGAAAGACCCGGGTCAATCGAAACACGGCGTAACAGTGCTGCAATGCGGCAGTTCAGCCCTCTGGCTTGTCGCCCATCAGGTATCGGGGACCGCTACCGGAAGCGTTTGCGCGGTCGTCAGGGTTGTAAAGGGCGCATTTTGGCAAACTCAGGCAACCGCAACCAATGCAACCGTCTAAGTTGTCTCGCAATCGTATCAACGTGTCGATTCGTTGATCCAGATATGCGCGTAGGTCTTTGCTGATTACTCTCCAGTCTTTTGGCGTCGGGGTGCGGTTTCCGGGCAAACCCGATAGCACGCTCCGAATCTCCGGTAACGTCAGGCCAAATTGCTGCGCAATCATAACAAAGCTTAGGCGCCTGATATCCGCGCGCTGGTAGCGCCGTTGCCCTCCTGCGTTTCGCCACGGGGTGATCAAACCCTGCTCTTCGTAATACCGAATGGCCGAAACCGCCAATCCTGTGCGCCGGGCCAAAGCGCCAATCGCCAGCCCCTCATGTACAGTCATCGAGGTTCATAAAATTCCTTGACCTAAAGTTAGGTTTAGAAATTAGATTGAATCGTGCCAAGCATCAAGACAAAAGAGGAGATCGCAAAATGGCGACGCTTGAACACACAAATTTCACTGTCCGTGACCCACAGGCCACCGCCGCGTGGATGAAGGATGTATTTGACTGGAAAGTTCGCTGGGAAGGACCTGCCATTGCGGGCGGCTACACCGTCCATGTTGGAAGCCAACACACTTATCTGGCTCTTTACGCTCCGAATAATCCAAAAATAACAGGCGAAAGCAGCTATGACATCGTTGGTGGCCTTAATCACGTTGGCGTTCTGGTCGAGGACATTGATGCCATGGAAGCCAAAGTTCGAAAAGCCGGGTTTGAACCACACAACCATGCAGATTACGAGCCGGGCAAACGATTCTACTTTGACGATGACGACGGAATCGAATTTGAAGTTATTCAATATGATTGAAATGCTTTGGTTGTGCACACCTTCTGACAAGTGGCGAAGCAGTAAGTATCATGATTATCGGCATAGACGCCACCCTAGCCAGCAAGAACGGCGTCAAGCCGCGAATTGAGCGCTTGGTTTCTGTGACCTCTTGCAATTCACGCCTCATTTAGGTCAGGTATCTGATAACCCATCCTATCGCCCCGACGCTTATCCCATGCGGCGGGGCGTCACAATTTATGTGTGGACAAAGAGAAAATGGAAAAGATTCCAATGACGCCTGCGGGCTTTTCAGCGCTTGAGGCCGAGCTAAAGAACCTGAAATCCGTCGAGCGCCCGGCGATCATCGAAGCCATTGCCTCTGCTAGGGAACTTGGCGACCTAAAAGAAAATGCCGAGTACCATTCAGCCCGAGAAAAACAAGGTTTCATCGAGGGCCGCATCAAAGAGCTGGAGGGTATCCTGTCATTGGCTGATGTGAT
>NZ_JBXWRL010000059.1:0-32847 GCF_059612885.1 Ruegeria sp. YKSD179
GTGTTGGATGGAGGTCTGCCCAAATGGCTGGCCGAGGGACGTGAGGTTGAAGACTTGCCGCCGATCATTCGTGACCGACACATGACAGTGAGGGTTCAAAACCATCTTGTGCGCGACGTGACGCAGGTATCTGCTGCGGCGAAGTTGGACGATCACGAAATCATAGACGCGCGTTCCGCTGACAGGTTTGCCGGAACAGGGACAGAGCCGCGCGAAGGCTTGCGTTCTGGTCACATACCCGGTTCGCGCAACGTGCCCTTTGGAACCCTGCTGAACAAGGACGGCACAATGAAATCCCCGGACGAATGCCGGGCGGTATTCGAGGCTGCTGGCGTAGATCTTTCTAAACCGGCAATCACATCCTGCGGGTCGGGTGTAACCGCCGCGATCCTTAGCCTTGCGCTGGAACGCATGGGTAAGAAAGACCACTCTTTATATGACGGCTCGTGGGCCGAATGGGGCGCATTCCCGACCCTGCCCGTCGCAACCGGAGAGAAGTGATGTTCGAGAACCTCAAACCACAGCCTGCCGATAAGATTCTGGCGTTGATGCAAATGTACCGCGAGGACCCACGCGATCATAAGATCGACCTGGGTGTAGGTGTGTACAAGAACGCTGAGGGCATCACACCAGTCATGAGGGCTGTAAAGGCAGCCGAACGGCGAATTTTGGAAGAACAAGAGACAAAGGCCTATACCGGTCTCGCGGGTGATCCGGCCTATGCAGATGTGATGATCGATTTGATTTTGGGGTCCTCCGTTCCCCGTGGAAACATCGCTGCGGTCGCTACGCCTGGTGGGACCGGCGCTTGCCGCCAAGCGTTCGAAATGATCCGTATGGCCAACCCTTCTGCCCGCGTTTTCGTATCTGACCCGACCTGGCCAAACCACCTTTCGATTCTGAGCTATCTGGGAATTGAAGTTGTACCTTACCGCTATTTCGACGACGCAACACGTGGCGTGGACTTTGATGGTATGATCACAGACCTCAAGACTGCAAAAGCAGGCGACGTGGTTCTGCTACACGGTTGTTGTCACAATCCGACTGGAGCAAACCTGAACTTGGTGCAATGGCAGGAGGTTGTAAACGTCATCAATGACCTCGGCCTGGTTGCGATGATAGATATTGCGTATCAAGGGTTTGGCGATGGTCTGGAAGAGGACGCGCAAGCGACACGCCTGGTGGCCTCTTCGGTCAAGCGTTGCTTGATCGCTGCGTCCTGCTCGAAAAACTTCGGTATCTACCGCGAACGTACCGGTCTGTTAATGGCGGTCAGTGACGACCCAGCTCAGACAGCTTTGAATCAGGCGACATTGGCGTTTTTGAATCGGCAGAATTATTCGTTCCCACCGGATCACGGTGCGCGTGTGGTAACAACGATACTGAATGATGAAGCCATGCGAGCAGACTGGTCCGCCGAGCTAGAAGACGTTCGCCTTTCCATGCTTGGTTTGCGTCAGCAACTTGCTGACGAACTGCAGCGCTTTAGCGGGTCTGATCGCTTTGGGTTCATCGCCCAGCATCGGGGCATGTTCTCACGTCTGGGGGCTGCGCCGGAACTGGTTGAGAAGCTCAGGAAAGATCACGGCATATATATGGTTGGTGACAGCCGTCTGAACATTGCTGGCCTTAACGCTGCGACAGTTCCGATTTTGGCCAAGGCAATAGTCGAAGTTGGAGTCTGAGCCTCAGTTCAGCGCCAATTCCAATGCCAATTCTCAATGGATTTGCGTTGTGTCGAACAAGGGACAAGGCACGTTGCTGGTGTTCAACAACATGCCCACTTCGGTGCAACCGAGGATTAGACAATCTGCTCCAGAATCGTGCAGACGTTGTGCAATACTTATGTAGATCTCTCGGCTATCGTTCGTAACGATGCCTTTGCACAGCTCATCGTAGATGATGCGGTGGGTTGTTTCCTGGTCCTGGGCATTAGGCAGAATGGGCGCTAACCCACCTGCGATCAGGCGATCAGTGTAGAAGTGTTGCTGCATGGTGAACGAAGTAGCCATCAAACCAGGAAATTTCAGACCCTCAGATTGTATGGCTCGAGCTGTCGCGTCGGCGATATGCAACAGGGGAATTGAGACACCTGTCATCATTTGCTCGGCCAACTTATGCATCGTATTGGTTGCAAGAATAAGAAAGTCAGCGCCACCTTGTTCCAGTGCTATAGCTTCGCGATTGAGGACTCGCCCCGCAACCTCCCAACCGCCACCTGCTTGCAAAGCTTCAATAACGGCGAAATCGAGGGATCGGATCAACAATTCAGGCGAGTGCAACCCGCCAAGGCGTTGTCGCGTTAGGTCGCAGAGGGTTTGGTAGTAGATTTGAGTCGAAGCGGCGGACATACCCCCGAGAATTCCAATTGTCTTCATGGTGCACTCGCTGAAACCTGCACAGTCTTCTTTGAAGACTGATAAAAGTGTTATCTCCGAGTCAACCGATCAGGCGCAAGGCAGGACCCAATAGAAAACCGGGCGCGAACGCCCGGCTTCGTTAGGCTATTGAATTACGGTTTAGCCTTTGGAGAATTCCGGATAGGCTTCCATACCAAGTTCAGCCATATCGAGACCGTTGATCTCATCTTCTTCACTGATTCGGATGCCCATTGTGGCTTTTAGAATGCTCCACAGGATCAGCGCTCCGACGAAGGTGAAGACACCGTAGGCAATGATGCCCATAAGCTGCGTTCCGAGGCTTGCGTCACCGTAAAAGATTACGGCGATGGTGCCCCAGATACCGGCAAACAGGTGAACCGGGATCGCACCCACAACGTCGTCCAACTGAAACTTGTCCAGCATCGGAATGGTGAGTACTACGATGATTCCGCCAACTGCGCCGATCCAAAGTGCTCCGAACAGGGTTGGGGCCAATGGTTCTGCGGTGATTGAAACCAGACCGGCCAGTGCGCCGTTCAGCACCATGGTAAGGTCAGGCTTTTTGTACATTACTTGCGACAGGATCAGGGCTGCAACTGCACCAGCTGCTGCGGCCATATTGGTGTTGGCAAAAATACGGGAGACGTCTGAGACATCGCCCACAGTACCCATGGCCAGCTGCGAACCGCCGTTAAAGCCGAACCAACCCAGCCACAAAATGAACGTGCCCAAAGTGGCTAGTGCGAGGTTGGAGCCAGGAATCGGGTGAACCTTGCCGTCCTTGTATTTGCCAATCCGTGGGCCGAGAACGATGACGCCTGCCAACGCGGCCCAGCCGCCTACCGAGTGCACGACTGTAGATCCTGCAAAGTCTGAGAAACCGGCTTCGGACAACCAGCCGCCACCCCACTGCCAGGATCCCGAAATCGGATACAGAACGCCAGTTAGAATGATGACAAAGACCAGGAAAGGCCAAAGCTTAATTCTTTCAGCGACGGCGCCAGAAACGATCGATGCAGTGGCAGCGACAAAGACCAACTGAAAGAAGAAATCTGATCCGATTGATGCATAATCCAGCGCTGCTGCATCCGGACCGACGCCAACGGGATCAAGTGTCGTCGTCGAAAAGAATGGGCCGAGCCAGCCGGAAATTGTCCAGCCGTCGCCGGGATACATCAGATTAAAGCCGATGAGCCAGTACATGATCGCTGCGAAAGAAAACAGCGCCACGTTTTTGATCATCTGCATGGCAACATTCTTAGAGCGTACCAGCCCGCCTTCGAGCATGGCAAAGCCTGCAGCCATAAAGAATACCAAAAAGCCGGCCATCAGGAACAGCAGAGTGGTAAAGATATAGCCAACATCCTCCATAGAAGATGGCGGATCATTGGCAAATGCGGCCGCGGGAAAAGCTATCAGCACGGCAGCTGTAGGTAGAATTCGGTTCAGTTTCATCTGTTCTCTGTCCTTTTACGGATTGGCGCGGCTTACAGCGCGTCCTCGTTGGTTTCCCCGGTCCGCACGCGCAGTGCCTGCTCGACATCGAGGACGAAAATCTTGCCGTCTCCGATCTTTCCGGTTTTTGCGGTGTTGGTGATTGTCTCGACAATCTGGTCAGCCATGGTTGCGGGCACCACGAGCTCCAGTTTGATCTTCGGGACGAAGTTCACGGCATATTCGGCCCCGCGGTAAATTTCGGTGTGACCCGATTGCGAGCCGAAGCCCTTAATTTCGGTCACCATCATGCCGCGCACCCCCGCCTCGGTCAGTGCTTCTCGCACCTCCTCGAGCTTGAACGGCTTGATTGTCGCAATGATGAGTTTCACGTTTTTCCCCTCTGCTTCCGGAAGGACCGGTTTGTTTGCACCTGCAGAAAAAGAGCGTGACAACGCGCCTATAGGAACGATTTCGGGGAGTTAAGACCGAGGGATCATCAGAAGACGCACAATTTTTGCACAAATTGTAATATTTGATTAAAAATTAGGCGAATTAGGAAGAGAAAAATCCCGAAATTCTGACCTCTACATAGCTGCGTCACCAAGGTAAGGTGGCGCAAAAGCAATATCGGGCAGAGTTTGAGCATGACTGAGTCCAAACGCCGAAAGAAACCATTGGTTGCGGACAAAAGGTACCCATCGAAAGGGCGCAAACCCGCGTCGGCGAAGCGGTCTGCAAAGCCGGCGGGGAAAAAATCGACTGCGCGCAAAACCGCGACGCGCAAGACCGCTCGTAAGACAAAGCGGAAAGGTTCGGGTGGGAAAGGCGGTGGTATTTTTCGCCGACTGTTCCGCTGGATGCTACGTCTAATCTGGGGTTTGACTTGGCGAGTCGGCGCTATCGCTGCCTTGTTGCTGGCTCTCGCAGTAGGTGTGGTCTACTCGACACTTCCAGACGTCGATGAATTGTTCGACGGGCGTGCCAGAGGGTCGGTCACGCTGCTGGATCGCGACGGTAATGTCTTTGCATGGCGCGGGGACCAATTTGGTGGGGTGATTACAGCGGACACCGTCTCTCCGCATCTAAAAAATGCTGTGATCGCGACCGAGGATAAGCGCTTCTACCGCCATTTGGGCGTAAGCCCGCGCGGTATAGCCAGTGCGGTACGTATCAACCTGAGCGAAGGTCGAGGGCCACTGTCAGGACATGGCGGTTCAACCATCACGCAACAGACCGCCAAATTGTTGTGCCTTGGCGTACCATATACGCCCGAAGATTGGGAATCCGAAGCTGCGTATGAGGCTGATTGCCGGAGGGGATCTCTGTGGCGAAAGGCCAAAGAGGCAATTTACGCTATGGCCATGGAGGTAAAATATTCCAAAGACGAAATTCTGACCATTTATCTGAACCGCGCGTTTCTGGGCGCTGGCGCCCGCGGTTTCGAAGCTGCCAGCCAGCGATACTTTGGAAAATCGGCCGCCGAAGTGAGTCCTGCCGAAGCGGCGATGTTGGCGGGCCTTTTGGTTGCCCCCACGCGGTATGCACCAACAAACAGTTTGAAACGTTCGCAGGATCGGGCGCGACTTGTCGTCGGCCTGATGGAAGCTCAGGGCTATTTGACGTCCGCTCAGGCCAGCGAGGCCCGCAGCAGACCTGCGGAACTGTCCGAGGCAGCGGCGGCGCGCGCGGGCGGATATTTTGCTGATTGGGTCATGGCTAGTGGGCCCGAATTCTTTACGCGAAACACTACCGAAGATGTTGTGATCCGAACTACGTTGGATCAGCGCCTGCAACAGTCAGCCGAAGAAGCTTTGCAGTTCATTTTTCAGGAGAAGGTGCGCGACGGGTCAGAAGCCCAAGCCGCAATTGTCGTCATGTCCGCGGATGGCGCCGTACGTGCAATGGTTGGTGGCCGAAAGACAAGGGTTTCCGGAGCGTTCAACCGTGCTACTCAGGCGTTGCGTCAAACAGGGTCATCGTTCAAACCGTTTGTATATGCCACTGCCCTTGAGTTGGGATATTCCCCGTTGGATACAGTGGTGGACGAACCTTATTGCGTGAACATTCCCGGATCAGGTCAGTGGTGCCCAAAAAACTACACCAATAAGTTTTACGGCAGGGTGACTTTGGCGGATGCGCTGAAGAACTCGTTGAATATTCCAGCGGTGAAAGTCGCGGAGATATCGGGTCTCGAAAACGTCCGCACAGTCGCCAGTGAATTCGGCATTGCCAGCGATCTGGCGCAAGGGCCAGCGTTGGCGCTGGGCGCATCAGAAAGTACGCTGATCGAGATGACTGGAGCCTATGCGGGGATTCTGAACGGAGGTTCGGCGGTTGAACCCTATGGATTGACCGAATTGAAACTACTTGGCGACGAATCCCCCGTCATGGTTACAACAACGGGAATTGGCGAGCGGGTCATCAACGACAAGGCAGCAAAGCAACTGACGTGGATGATGGAGCGCGTTGTGTCTGAGGGTACCGGGCAACGCGCCAAACTACCGGGTTGGCAGGTCGCAGGAAAAACGGGAACGACACAGGCTGCACGGGATGCCTGGTTTATCGGGTTCACAGCAGATTACGTTGCGGGTGTTTGGATGGGCTACGACGACAACACGCCTCTGTCGGGCGTCACTGGTGGAGGTCTTCCTGCAGAGATTTGGAAAGAAACCATGTTGCGAGTCACCGAGGGGATGACACCCACTCCCTTGCCCATGATGAAACCTGACGCACCAGTGCGCACGGCGCAGCCTCAGCAACCGCGACGCAAAAAGCAGGGCGGCTTTGCGCAGGACATCAACAACCTGCTGAACAGTATTTTCGGTGGGAACTGACCTTCGCCAAAGGGTCAGGCGACATGCGAGGTGTCGCCTGAAGCCCGTCTCAGAGGCTTTCGTCCAGCGAGTTGACGATGGCATTGCCCATTTCGGTGGTCGAAACAGGCTGAACCCCCTCGTCGGCCAACAGATCGCCCGTGCGAACGCCGTCAGCAAGGACTTTTTCAACCGCAGCTTCCAGTCGGTCAGCCTCTGCGCCCTGATCAAAGCTGTATCGAAGCGCCATGGCAAAGCTCAGGATACATGCTATGGGGTTAGCTTTGCCTTCACCGGCGATATCCGGCGCTGACCCGTGAACCGGTTCATAAAGCGCTTTGGGCCGACCGTTCGCCATCGGAGCGCCAAGGCTGGCTGACGGTAGCATCCCTAATGACCCCGTCAGCATCGCGGCACAGTCAGAAAGGATGTCACCGAACAGGTTATCCGTCAGGATCACGTCGAACTGTTTTGGCGCGCGCACCAGCTGCATGGCGCCGTTATCGGCATACATATGAGTCAGCTCGACCTCGGGATAGTCGTTGGCCACGCGGTTCACGACCTCGCGCCACAAAATACCTGACTCCATGACGTTGGCTTTTTCCATCGAGCAAAGTTTTTTGTTCCGGCGCATTGCCAGTTCAAACGCAGATCGCGCGGCCCGCTCGATCTCGGACTCAGTGTAACGCTGAGTGTTGATGCCTACGCGCTCGTTACCTTCTTCGAATATACCGCGTGGCTCGCCAAAATAGACACCCGAAGTCAACTCGCGCACGATCATGATATCCAAGCCCGCGACCACGTCTTTTTTCAGCGACGAAAAGTCCGCCAACGCGTCAAAGCACTGTGCAGGGCGGAGGTTGGAATATAAGTCCATCTCTTTGCGCAGGCGAAGAAGGCCGCGCTCGGGTTTGACCGAAAAATCCAGGTCGTCATATTTAGGGCCGCCTACGGCACCAAGTAAGACCGCGTCTACTTCTTGTGCCTTGGCCATTGTTTCATCCGACAACGGCTTACCATGGACATCGTAGGCTGCGCCGCCGACTAAGTCCTCGCTGACGTCAAATTGCAGGCCGCGATTGGCGCCGAACCAATCAATGATCTTGCGCACTTCAGCCATAACTTCGGGGCCAATTCCGTCTCCGGGCAGGATGAGGAGCGAGGGGTTGGACATCGAGGGTCTCCTTGCGTTTCGTCGCAATGGCCCTAGCGCTTGAACGGCAATGGGTCAATGAGACCTTCAGGCCAATGCCAAGGAAAATCTAAGGTAACGTGGGTAAACTGGCCAAACCTACTGAACAGAAGCTTAGTCAATACTTAGATCAACCCAGACGAGCCGATGTCGGCTCGCGGTTCTCGCTGCCTTGCCTTGTCCCGCCCCGGGCCAGTAAACACCAGAGTCCGCTACAGTCCAATCCGCCGATGGCAGGACGTAATCGACGCGTCTTTCACCAATTCCTTCCCAGAAAACCGTAGTCGATGACCCTTGCTGATCGACCGGTTGAGGGTCCTGAATTCGCGGGTTAGACAGCAATTCTTGAATTGCTGTTTTGTGTCCGTCTCCGAGGTTTGGATCCAAATTGGCATCCCCCGCGATTACAAAGCGGTTTGTGGGTCCCGATCCAAATTCACCGTCCAACAAAAGGGACCAGAACCGAATTTCATCCCGGTTTCGCAAACCGTTGCGATCCTCTGGACCATCGAAAACCGGAGGCGTTGCATGGAAGGTCATTAGGGACAAAGGACCACCAGGCGTCAGGATCGGCACCACCCAATGCCCAGTTGAAGACAGCCTCTGAACCGTTTGCGCCTGGAGTGAGGGATATGGGGATCCATCGACATTGGGCAGGATCGCGTCCGGTAATTCCCGCCACAAAAGGTCTGAATAAGTTTTGGTTGCGGCTAAATCGATCGGATACCGTGACAACACGGCTAACCCACCCTGACCGGTGAACCGACCCCACCCCTGTGCGTCGCGGGGCCCGTGGGTCAAGCCGTCGCCATCCAGATCAAAAGCTGTTTCAAGCCCGGAATTGGGTTGTTCAGAGAATTGATAAGGATAGTCCATTCCGACTTTGGCCAGCGCACCGGCCAGGTTCGAAAGGGCGAGTTCATCCAGATCCCAATCAATTCCTTGAAGGGCAATGATGTCGGGTCGTGTTTGCGACAATACCTCTACAACGGCCGTGACCTGCGGATTGTCCCGCTGAATGTCTCGCAACAATAATCCGGGTCCATCCCGACTTAGTTCAGTGTTATAGGTAGCAACCCGTAAAGTTTCTGCCTGCGCAGCAACTGGAAGCAGCAACAGAATAAGTGTACGGATCATGCAGTCTGAGTTGTCTCGGCGGTGGTGTAGGCGCGGCGCTTTTCAACGATCAACCCTGCAATACGCAGGGTTGCCATACCGCGCATGATCATGCTGGCAGGTAAAAATGCCCAGGCGCTGAGCGTCCAGGTCAATGTCTGAGGGTTGTTAAGGGCAATTGGGTTGATGAATTCTGCCATCAATTTGATCAAGGCGGGGATCAGGAAAGGAAGCAAAATTCCTATTGAAATGTTCAGGCGTCCGTCCCGCTGCAATCGTGTAACAACGTCGCCTCCCTTGGTGGGGTCGAATAGTGGCAGATTTGTCCAGACATTGAATGCGCCATTGCCAGTTGGCCAACCGCGCAGTTTCACAGCATATGCGAAGCTGGCGATTGTTACCAATGCTGCGACATAGGCGACACCTGCCGAAATACGCACAAGCTCTACCAATGGTGCGGTCGCGTCAGATGGAAGCATCAGTACAACAAGACGTACCGGCGAGTAGGGGAAGTCAGCGACATCGGCGACCATTAGCCCGACCGAATAGAAAATACTGGTTACCGTGGTCGGAGTGTAGGCATTCTTGCAGATCAGCGTCAGGAACAACACCATCGTCATTAAGCCAACAAAACGTAGCCTGTTAATAGGCGGAGCATCGCGGAATTCGATTAGACTTGGAAACGCCGAATTATATTCCGAGAAAGTCAGGATAAACGCGAGAATCGCTAGAAAAACGATGATCTCGGTCCCGTTTTGTGTAGATGCAGGGAGGTACAACGCGGGAGTGAGCACCAGCAGTGCCACTAATAGCCCACGTATCGCCGCCCCCGTTGTGCGTGCAATCACTATCCGAACCCCTTCCAAACCGGATCAGTCGATTCTACGCCGACTTAATTCCAACTTGTGACCGCCGCTCTTTTTTCCGACGGATGCCTCATTTCCGTCAACAGTGGCGACAATGAACAATCTGCTCAAGCCAAGGGGCAGGAAACACTGTCATTCGGGCAAAAAGATGGCAAAACTGGTGCGGCTTTGCATCATTTCTGACGCAAATCCGACGTGTATTAATATTCGTTCTCTACATGTTGTGGTTGCTTGCCAGCCGACCCCAAAAATACGAACGGGGTCGCGAAAGCGACCCCGATAGGTTGAGTATCCACAGAATCGTCTTCAGCGTCAGACCCAGGGACGCGCCTGACTTGCATGATCTTCGAACTTATCGATGTGGTGGTCTTTTTCCATCGTCAGGCCGATATCGTCCAGTCCGTTCAGCAGGCAATGCTTGCGATGTGGGTCGACTTCAAACTCGATAACCACACCGTCCGATGTGGTGATCTGTTGATCTTCCAGGTGAACGGTCATGCGAGCGTTTTCACCCTTATGCGCGTCTTCCATCAGGATCGCATGATGCTCTTCCCCGACAACAATTGGAAGAATGCCGTTCTTGAAGCAGTTGTTAAAGAAGATGTCGGCAAAGCTGGTCGAAATCACAACCTTGATGCCAAAGTCTTTGATTGCCCAAGGCGCATGTTCGCGAGATGACCCGCAGCCGAAGTTATCGCCTGCAACCAGGATTTCGGATTCACGGTAAGCGGGTTTGTTTAGAACGAAATCTTCGTTCTCCTGCCCGTTGTCGTGATATCGCATTTCGTCAAACAGGACGACCCCCAGGCCGGACCGTTTGATAGTTTTTAGATGCACTTTCGGAATGATCATATCTGTGTCGATATTGATCAGTGGCATTGGGGCGGCCACGCCGTGGACTTTGTCAAACTTTTCCATTTTCACACTCCTGCGGGAAAGGGCCGACCCCGTGCCCCGCGTTTAAGCTTCTTTCGCTTCTGTTGTTTCGTTGGGTGCGCCCTTAACGAAGAGCGCCATGAAGACCAAACCGAAACCGTTAAATAGCATCTCGATGCCCAGCAGAATGCCCAGCAGGCGCAATAGAACAGTCGGTTCCGCCGCTGCATAAGACCAGATGATACCTGCAAGTATGATCGACAAGATGCCTGAGATCAGTGTTGGCCAGAAGAACTGGGTTCCTCGCATCTGAAATGAGAGAATGATCCGCGCTATGCCACCTGCCATGAAAAGTATCAGAACTACGGTGGCTAATGTCAGCGTACCTTCCAGTGGGTTGTCCAGAAACGACCACCCGAGAAACAGCATGACGGCACCCATGACAAAAGACAGGATTTTATTACCTGCCCCTTCTACCGTGAACCCTCCGACAACCTGAAGTACGCCGGATACCAGCAAAAGAATACCGGTAACCAAAGTTACGGTTATGGATGCGACATACGGGGCACCCAGCACAAAGATGCCGAACACTATGGATAGCAGCCCTAGCAAGAGCCATTTGACCCAATCACTCATTTCAGTCTCTCCCTCAAAAATCTAGATATGAGGGTAGCTTACATCAATTCGCGAACGTCTGTCAGCCGTCCTGTGATTGCTGCGGCGGCAGCCATCGCAGGGCTCAGCAAGTGTGTGCGTCCGCCTCGGCCTTGGCGGCCTTCAAAGTTGCGGTTCGAGGTTGCCGCACAACGTTCGCCTGGTTGCAACTGGTCGGGGTTCATGGCCAGGCACATTGAACATCCGGCCAGACGCCATTCGAAACCGGCCTCTTTGAAAACCTCTGCCAGACCTTCTTCTTCGGCCTGAGCGCGAACAAGACCCGAACCCGGTACGACCATTGCACGCATCCCGTCTTTGATCTTCTTGCCCTTAAGGATCTCAGCAGCAGCGCGAAGGTCTTCGATCCTGCCATTCGTACAAGACCCGATGAAGACGGTGTCGATTTCCACGTCGCTCAGTTTCTGACCGGCTTCCAGACCCATGTATTCTATTGAACGACGGGCGGCATCAACCTTACCGCCTTCAAAGTCCTCCGGGTGGGGCACAGTGGCGGTGATCGGCAATACATCCTCTGGGCTGGTTCCCCATGTGACGACGGGCGCGATGTCTTCGCCGCGAAGCGTAACAACCTTGTCGAAATGCGCGCCTTCGTCTGTATAAAGCGTCTTCCACCAGTCCATCGCAGCTTCCCACTGCGCGCCCTTAGGAGCATGTGGGCGGCCTTTTACGTATTCAAAGGTTGTTTCATCCGGGGCAATCAGACCGGCCCGTGCACCGCCTTCGATCGCCATGTTGCAGACAGTCATTCGGCCTTCCATAGACAGATCGCGGATTGCTTCGCCGCAGTATTCGATGACATAGCCTGTGCCGCCAGCGGTGCCAGTCTCGCCAATCACGGCCAGAGTTATGTCTTTGGCGGTCACGCCCAGCTGCAATTTGCCGGTGATTTCTACCTTCATGTTCTTGGACTTCTTCTGGATCAGAGTCTGCGTGGCCAGAACATGTTCTACCTCAGACGTTCCGATACCGTGGGCCAGTGCGCCGAACGCACCGTGGGTTGCGGTATGGCTATCACCGCAAACAACGGTCATGCCCGGCAGAGTCCATCCTTGCTCGGGGCCCACTATGTGGACAATGCCCTGACGGACGTCATGTACCGGATAGTAATGAATGCCGAAATCCTTGGCGTTTTTATCGAGCGCTTCGACTTGTATGCGGGACTCTGGGTTTTCGATCCCGTTCGCTCGATCCGGCGTGGTTGGCACATTGTGGTCCGGCACGGCGATGGTCTTTTCCGGTGCGCGTACCTTGCGCCCGGCCATGCGCAGGCCCTCGAATGCTTGTGGGCTGGTGACTTCGTGCACCAGGTGGCGGTCGATATAAAGAAGGCTGGTGCCATCATCGGCCTCGTGCGCGACGTGAGCATCCCAGATCTTGTCATAGAGTGTTTTGGGGGACATTGGTCCTCTCCCGTATTGAATGAGAAATAGCTGGCGAGTGGCTGCGCGACTATAGGCGGGCCAGAACTGTGCGGGCAGCCCCAAAGAACCGTTCACGCAGACGCGCACGGTCTTGCAGGTCGATATTGGGGGCCTTATGAGGTCTCATAATCGGTCAGATATAGATACTGTCTGAGTCTATCAAGGTCTTAGCACACACTTGAAGATGCTATTGAGGCACAATTCTGCGAGTTTTCAGGGGCCTTCATTGAAATGTCACAAGGTGCTTGTTACCTTATACCTACCCCAGCGCCGGGGCTTGCAGGCGCGTAGCAAAGGAGGACAATGTCCTGTCTCTACATACTCAGGCGGGTTTGCCCGCCGATGAAGGGGCCAGCGTAATGGCCCACTCTCAGTCAATCAGCGACAAGCTGCTTGAACGTATTCTATCCTCACTTTCCGATGACAAAGCCGAAGACGTCGTGCAGATAAACTTGCAAGGCAAGTCATCTGTGGCCGATCACATGGTGGTCGCGTCAGGGCGGTCGACCCGACAGGTTTCGGCTATTGCGGAAAAGTTGACGGATCGCATCAAGCAGGAATTCGGTTTTACATCCAAAGTTGAAGGCAAAGATACCGGCGATTGGGTACTGATCGATACTGGCGATGTGATTGTCCATATCTTTCGCCCGGAGGTACGAGAATTCTATCAGCTGGAAAAGATGTGGCTGCCCCAGAGCGGCAGCGCCTCGGCTAACTGAGGCGCCATCCCGGCCTTTATTAAGAGGCCGACGGCGAGAGAAAGATGCGTATTAGCATTATTGCGGTCGGTCGTTTGCGACCCGGACCGGAAAAGTCACTGCTTGACGACTACCTGACCCGTTTTGAACGAACCGGTCGCGCATTGGGTTTGGGCCCGGTGCGAGTGGTCGAAGTTGAGGACAAAAAGAATGCCGGTGTGGGCGCAGAAGCCGCACTGTTGCGTAAGGCGCTTCCCAGGGACGCGGTTTTATGCACGCTGGATGAACGGGGCAAAACGATATCATCACCCGAATTTGCAAAGAAGCTAGGTGCTTGGCGCGATGCTGGTCGACAGGATTTGGCGCTGATCATAGGCGGAGCTGACGGAATAGACTCTAATCTGCGGGATGAAGCGGACTTTTCGATATCTTTCGGGTCGATGGTCTGGCCGTATATGTTGGTCCGTGTGATGTTATCCGAACAACTATACAGGGCCGCCAACATATTGTCGGGTGGTCCTTACCACCGGATCTGAAATGGCGAAGCTGCTGATCGTTTTCCATTCTCGCACGGGTGGCAGCCGCCAAATGGCTGAAGCTGCCGCAGAAGCCGCGCGTGCAGAGACTGAGACCATTTTGAAATCAGCGGATCAAGCAGGGCCAGACGATCTGTTGCAATCCGATGGTTATATCTTTTGTGCGCCTGAGAATCTGGCGGCGATTTCAGGTTTGATGAAAGAATTCTTTGACCGCTGTTATTACCCTGTTTTGGGTCGAATCGAGGGGCGGCCTTATGCCCAGATGATTTGCGCGGGTTCGGATGGTGAAAACGCGGCCCGCCAAATGGCTAGGATTGCGACAGGCTGGAGGCTGAAACAAGTCCAACCAACCTTGATCCTGTGCACCCATGCCCAAACGCCCGAGGACATACAGGCCGAAAAGGTAATTCCAGAGCATGAATTGGAGCAATGCCGCGAAATCGGGGCAGCGTTAGCAGCCGGCTTAAGCATGGGGGTTTTCTGAGTTTAATTCAGTGCCACCAATACGGTTTCATCGCCCCAACCATCAACATTGCATCGTGCCTGTACTTGCACCTGCGAAACGCCATCCGGAATGACGACACCGCCGAGCGAACGGGTGAACGGCTGTTCATTCTCATGCGGGTGATGCAATACGCGAATACCAAGCTCATTTCCTTGCATGTCTAGTATTCGCCAGCCATCGGCATAATGGTCCCAGCCTGTGTCAGGATGCCTGATCGTGACGTCGAAACTCCAGGTGTCGCCGTCGCGATCGGCCGAGACGTTCTCGATTGTTGGTGGATCGGCCAAAGCTGAACCGGTCATTAGAAGGCTGAGAATCAGATATCGCATGATCGAACCTTAGGGCCTGTCGGGGCCTGTTGAAATCACGTCTCTGTGTTTGGGGGCCGGGTCATTAACACAGTCCGGGAATGCGACACGAACTCACGCCGATACAACACGCCCAGTGTAATGAGCGAACTGACGATCAACGCAACCGGCCCAAGTATCCACGCTAGTGCACCTAGGGCAAAATAAGTCACACGAAGACCTCGATTGAAACTTCTTGCGGCGGTGACGCAGATCTCGGCCGCGTGCGCCGCGCGTGGGTAGGCCTCGGAATTGTCAGGATCGTTCGGCACGGCTGCCATCAGAACGGCGCAGTATCCAAACAAGCGATGTGCCCACACATATTTCAGAAATGCGTTCGCCAAAAAAAGAATTACGATCAATATCTTGACTTCCCATACCACCGCCGGCGCACTACCGATTGCCAAATCTTTGGCGACGCCCGCCAGGCGTTCGGTATTACCCATCAATGCAACTCCGCCGCCGATGGCGATCATGGTGGTCGAGGCGAAAAATGTGCTGCCCTGCCGCATCGTTCCGACGACCTGCGCGTCAAACATTCTGGGTTGCCGCGTTACCATTTCCCGCATCCACTTCCGACGGAAATCATCCATCATCATCGAAACGGATGGCTTATGCGCTGCAGGATGCTCGATCCTCCAGCCAATCCACAACCAAGCGCCCAGCAAAAACAGAATGGCGGCATAGTCCAAAGGGGAAAACAAAATTGCCCTGTCTATCCAAGTCATACCCGCGACAGTACGTCCGGAAATCGTAACTTGCCAGTCACTCAAATTGGTAATATTATTTTACCAAATGGAGGGATCGCCATGGAAATGCCTCAACCAAACCCTGAAATCCTGATGCGCAAGAACACGGTTCTTGCGCGATTGCGACAGGTTTTACCGTCCGACGCCATTATTCACGACGAGGCTGAAACCCGCGCTTATGAATGCGATGCCTTAACGGCCTACAAGTGCCCACCAATGCTGGCAGTACTGCCGTCGAACACTCAGGAAGTTTCGGATGTATTGCGCATTTGCCATCAAGAAGGAGTACCAGTTGTACCTCGCGGAGCAGGGACCTCTTTGGCTGGTGGGGCATTGCCGACGGCTGATTGCGTTATCCTTGGGGTCGCTCGGATGAACGAGGTTCTTGAAACCGACTATGACAACCGATTTATCCGTGTTCAGACTGGCCGAACAAATCTGAGCGTAACGGGTGCAGTTGAAGCAGAAGACTTTTTCTACGCGCCCGATCCCTCATCGCAATTGGCGTGCGCTATAGCAGGAAATATTGCGATGAACTCCGGCGGGGCGCATTGCCTGAAATACGGTGTCACGACCAATAATCTGTTGGGCGTAACCATGGTTATGATGGACGGTAGTGTTGTCGAATTCGGGGGCGCATATCTGGATGCAGGCGGATTGGACCTGTTGGGTTTGATTTGCGGTTCGGAAGGACAGTTGGGTGTGGTAACCGAAGCGACACTAAGGATACTGCGCAAACCCGAAGGCGCCCGACCTGTGTTGATGGGCTTTAGCGACAACGAGGTCGCTGGGCAGTGCGTTTCGGATATTATTAAGTCCGGAATCCTGCCCGTCGCGATCGAATTCATGGATCGTCTTTGCATTGAGGCTTGCGAAAACTTTGCGCAGGCGGGCTATCCCGAATGCGAAGCGCTGCTGATCGTCGAAGTTGAAGGGTCAGAGGCCGAGATAGACAGCCAGCTTTCCAAGATCATGGAAATCGCAAAGCGCCATAACCCGGTGGAGCTGCGCCAAAGCCAATCCGAGGACGAAAGTGCTCGGATCTGGCTCGGTCGCAAGTCTGCCTTTGGGGCTATGGGGCAGATCAATGATTACATGTGCCTGGATGGGACAATTCCGGTGTCTTCCCTTCCTTATGTGCTGCGCCGCATTGGGGAACTGAGCGAGGAATATGGATTGGACGTCGGCAACGTGTTTCATGCTGGCGACGGCAATATGCACCCGTTGATCCTTTTTGATGCCAACAAACCCGGTGATCTAGAGAAATGCGAGGCATTCGGTGCGGAAATACTGAAGCTATGTGTTGATGCAGGAGGGTGCCTGACCGGTGAGCACGGAGTCGGCATCGAGAAACGCGACTTGATGACCCATCAATATTCACCGCAAGATCTGGAAGCCCAAATGCAGGTCAAGGACGTGTTTGACCCAAGTTGGTTGCTCAACCCGGCAAAAGTGTTCCCTTTGAGCGTCTCCGAGGCCCGCCGCGAAGCACAGATTGCGGCAGAATAACAGGCTCTAACAAAGAAGATTTGCTATGAAACCTGAAACTGAAGCCGAACTGGCGGAAATCGTGTCCAGGCTCAAAGAACCGGTTCGTATTGTGGGTGGTGGTACAGGTGGCATCCTTGAACCCGATGCAGAATTGAGTACCACAGGGCTGTCCGGCATCACACTTTACGAACCCGGTGCACTGACTTTGGTAGCACAGGCCGGAACCCCGGTCGCGCAGATCGAAAAACAACTCGCAGCAGAGGGTCAGCACCTTGCGTTCGAACCGGCAGATTATCGCGAATTATTGAGCACAACCGGGGAGCCGACCATTGGCGGCGTTGTCGCAGCGAATGTGTCTGGACCACGTAGAATACAATCTGGAGCGTGCCGGGACTTTCTGCTTGGTGTCCGTTTCGTCAATGGACAAGGAATGGTCATAAAAAACGGCGGAAGAGTGATGAAAAATGTCACCGGGTATGATCTGGTGAAACTGATGGCAGGATCGTGGGGGACATTGGGTGTTTTGTCTGAAGTATCGCTAAAAGTTCTGCCAAAACCTGAAACAACAGCTACTCTTTCAATTCAAACTAACGACTTGGACTTGGCGATTCAGGCAATGTCAAAGGCCTTGCGCTCTCCGTTCGAAGTAAGTGGTGCCGCCTACGATCCGGAGCAGGGGCAAGTATACCTGAGAATTGAAGGTTTTAGTGAATCGGTAGATTATCGGAGCGAAAAACTACGCGTGGAGCTGGCCGAATTCGGCGATATCTCGGATAACAGCAATTCAGAAGCGCTTTGGACTGAAATTCGGGATGCAAACACGTTCGGGGGAATGGAAGGCGACGTGTGGCGCATATCAGTTAAACCCAGCGACGCGCCGCAGATAGTGGCAAATCTGGCGGCGAGAAAAACTCTGCTTGATTGGGGCGGCGGCTTGATCTGGGCGTTGGTCCCAAGCGGAGCAGATATACGTGCTCGCCTGGATCGATTTCAAGGTCACGCAACACTGGTGCGCGCTAATTTAGATACGTTCGATTCCCTTGGTCGTTTTCAGCCGGAAAACGCTGCAATTTCGGCTCTAACTAAAGGAATCAGGAAGAAATTCGATCCGCGGGGTATATTCAATCCGGGGATGATGGGGTAACGCGATGCAGACGCATTTCACCGAAAAACAGTTGCAGGATCCGGCCAATCAGCGGTCCAATGAAATACTGCGCAATTGTGTGCATTGCGGATTTTGCACTGCGACCTGCCCAACATATCAAGTTTTGGGGGACGAGCTGGACAGCCCTCGCGGGCGCATCTACCTGATTAAGGACATGCTGGAAAATGAGCGTGTGCCAGACGAAAAGACCGTCAAGCATATCGATCGGTGTCTATCTTGCCTTGCTTGCATGACGACCTGTCCATCCGGCGTGCATTATACGCATCTGGTCGATCATGCGCGTGAGTACATTGAAAAAAAGTACAAGCGTCCCATAACGGATCGTGCTTTGCGATGGGTTCTGTCGCGAATTTTGCCATACCCAATGCGGTTTCGTTGGGCGCTGATCGGCGCCAAACTGGGGCGACCATTTAGGTTTCTAATGCCTGATGCCCGGCTGCGCGCGATGCTGGATATGGCCCCCAAGCACATTCCACCAGTCAGCCGCAATGACGACCCGCAAAGTTTTCAACCAACGGGGGACCGAAAAAAACGTGTGGCCTTGATGACCGGATGCGCACAGAAAGCATTGAACACAGATATAAACGACGCCACGATCCGATTGTTGACCCGGTTGGGCTGCGAAGTCGTGATCGCCGAAGGTGCGGGATGCTGTGGTGCTCTGACCCATCACATGGGTAAGTCAAAAGAAAGCCATGCTTCGGCGGCAGCCAATATTCGTGCCTGGGTGCGCGAAATGGATGACAAGGGTTTGGACGCTATTGTCATCAATACGTCTGGCTGCGGGACTACGGTTAAGGATTACACCCACATGTTCCGCAACGACGCGCTAGCTCAAGACGCTGAGCGCGTATCAAGAATTGCGATGGACGTGAGTGAGTTGCTGACTCAACTTGACCTGCCGGAGTGTGACGCCAAACCTATTTCGGTGGCTTATCATGCCGCGTGCTCCCTACAGCACGGACAAAAGATCAAGTCGTTTCCAAAAGAGTTGCTACAAACAGCAGGATTCACTGTGTTAGAGCCTGCTGACAGCCATCTTTGTTGCGGGTCAGCAGGAACTTACAACCTGATGCAACCCGTGATTTCCGCAAAATTGAAGGACCGCAAAGTCCGCACGCTGGAGGCTACGAAGCCAGACGTCATCGCCGCTGGAAATATCGGATGCATGATGCAGATCGGATCAGGGACAGAAGTGCCTGTCGTTCATACGATTGAACTTTTGGATTGGGCGACTGGTGGTCCCATGCCGCGAAAATTGCACGCGGGTTCCGCAGCGGCAGCATCCGTACCAATGTTGCGCTAAATTCACATGCGTTATTCTCGCATCAGTATTCAGCCGAAACTCTGGGTGCAGTGATTGCCCTATTTTCGCCTTACGCGGCGCGTATGACCTTTGGTCGGACACAAGACCGGAGTAAAGCGTGCGAAATTGGATAGTTGCCTTAGTAATGGGCATTCTGCCTGCAGCGACAGCTGCACAGGATTCCGGGCTCAAAAGCCTGAAAACTACGGACGCCGGACGGCAATGGATGGCCGTCGGTCGACTGGACATCGATGGAACAGGGTTTTGCACCGGGGCGTTGATATCTCCTACTCTGGTACTAACTGCAGCCCATTGCCTGTACGACAAATCCACGCGTAAACGCATAGATCCAGCGCGGATCGAATTTCTGGCGGGATGGCGGCTTGGCTATGCTTCTGCCTATCGCGCCGCGCGACAGATTGTCATTCACCCCCGCTATCAGTACGACTCTGACGCCACGGCTGATCGAGTCCGTCATGACATCGCTTTGATCGAGCTTTGGCAGCCAATCCGGAACACCTCGGTGATACCATTCGAAACTGGCAGCAGACCATCCCGCGGCGACGATGTAGGTGTCGTGTCTTACGCTCATGACCGTGCAGAAGCACCGTCCTTGCAAGAAGTGTGTTCCGTTGTGGCGCGACAGTCAGGCGTTTTGGTTATGTCCTGCAACGTCGATTTTGGAGCTTCGGGCGCGCCAATCTTTTCATTTGAGGGGGATCAACCCCGGATCGTTTCCGTGGTCTCGGCCAAGGCCGAGTTGGAAGGAAGCCGTGTGGCATTGGGCGCGGCGTTGGAAGAGTCACTGGAAATGTTGCAGGTCGAATTAACTGAAGGTCGCGGGCATACATCCGCATCCGGTGCCGGAAGTGCAGGGAAAAACGTAGGCGCGAGATTCTTGAAACCGTGAAACGGCTTCTATTAAAAACAGCAATTTGCCTGGTAGTTACGGCGTCAATTGTTCAAGCACAGACTGGCAACCAACGTCGTTTGACGGATCGCGATGACCTTTACGGTTGGGAGGCAGTCGGGAGATTAGACATTGGTGAACAGGGGTTCTGCACGGCAACATTGATAGCGCAAGATTTGGTGCTGACTGCAGCACATTGCGCCTTGGACAAAGCTACAGGCGAGCCGTATGCGCCCGGTGTGTTAACATTTCGCGCAGGGCTAAGCGATGGCAGATCGCTTGCTGATCGCAAGGTTGTTCAGATCGCTGCCCCCTCCGACTTTGTCGCTAATAACCCGGTTTCCGCTCGTCGCGTCCGCCGTGATGTGGCACTGATGCGGTTGGAAGAGCCGATACCTTATTCAATCGCTAATCCTTTTGCCCTGCACAGTGGGCGGCTGTCGGGAACTGAGATAAGTGTCGCGTCTTATGGACGCGGTCGGACAGAGGCTATTACTCGCCAACGTTCCTGCCGCATCCTGCAACGTGGGCAGGGAATAATCAGTTTTAACTGCGATGTTACTCTTGGATCGTCCGGGTCGGCCATCCTTGCTAAAAGCGGTCCGCGTTGGCAAATTCTTTCAGTCGTGTCCGCAGTCGGGTCTGACGGGCGTAGGAAAGTTGGCTACGGGATGGAATTGTCCGAAATTGTGCCCGAACTGAAGGCAATCTTGCACAGAGACGCCCCACGTCCGGCGGTCACGATCCGAAGAATACAACCAGGATCGAACAGGTCCACGTCTGGCGCGAAATTCATCAGCTCTGATGGGTCTTGAACTGCGCTAATTGCCTACCCATGTGAACTGTATCGGATCGCCTGAAAGGGGTCCGTAATTCACCTTTGCTCGTCCGATAGGAGGGCAAGAAATCGTAAATCGCTCAAAGATGAGGATAACGACACATGCGTAGTTTTGATTTTGCACCGCTTCACCGTGCGACTGTTGGGTTTGACCAGATCGCGGATATGATGGATCGGGTATTGACCAATGACGTGGCACAACCCAGCTACCCGCCTTACAACATTGAAAAAACAGACGCCGACACATATCGGATTTCGATTGCTGTCGCAGGCTTCGCCGAAAGCGACTTGTCCGTCGAGGTAAAGGAAAATGCCTTGATCGTGGCTGGCAAAAAAGCCGCTGACGACAAAGAGCGCAGCTATCTACACCGTGGTATTGCGACCCGCGGGTTCCAGAGACGCTTTGCATTGGCCGATCATGTGCGCGTCACCGGAGCAAGCCATGAGAACGGAATGCTGAACATCGACCTTAAGCGCGAAGTTCCAGAGGCGCTTAAGCCGCGTCGGATCGAGATTTCCTCGGCAAATGCAATCGAAAAGGACGTGGTCGACGCCAAAGCAGTTAACTAAGGCCATAGACCACCTTGCGATAGTCCAGCCTATAAGAACTATCGCACAATACGCCCCGCGTTCCTCCAGGCGCGGGGCTGTGTTGTTAAAGACATGTTCGTCGAAACTGCAGGCGCTGAGACTAATTTAACTCAATGTATTATGTTGAACCGTGCGCGGATCGCATCCTCTTGCTGTGCGTCTAGATAGTTTGGGTGATACTCTTTTAGAATTTCACGCGCACGATTATTAGCAGCGGCCCATGTGTCTGGTGCTCCGCTATCAGCCCAGACCCGGGGTTCGCTTCGATCCGCAATTGAAGGATAAAAATAATCCCGCTCCATTGCGGCGAGGGTTTGAGGGCCTCCAAGAAAGTGACCATCGCCAAGTACCGCCTCGACAATTGCGTCGAATCCCAGATTGTTCTCTGTGACCTCGACACCTCGAAGAGCACGATAAATTCCGGAATGCATTTCATCGTCAAGGATGAAAGCTTCGAAGCTGGCTCCAAGCAACGAGGCCGTCATACCTGAACTTTCATATATCAGGTTCCCTCCGGCCAATGCCGCAGCCAGTGCAGTCACGCCTTTTTCGCTGCCATATTGCGCGTCAATCGCCTTGGCGTCGGTCATCGAGCTTGCGACTCCGGAAGGTAAACCAAGCCAGTTTGACAGTTGCGCCGATGCAGCATTGAGGAGTGCCGTTTCGCCACTCCCGCCAGAAAATGCACCGGTTCGCAGGTCGATTACAAAAGGCCAATTGGAAAATATCATTGGAAAGCCGGGTCGTATTACATTGACCATAACTAAACTTGCCAGCGTCTCTGCCAGCGACTGTGCAAGAAATCCAGCCAATGTCGCAGGCGCAGTTGCCCCAGCTTGCGCTGCGGTGATGCAGGATACGGGGATATTGTGGGCAATACACTCATATACCACATCTACCGCGTCCGCCCCGAACCGCATTGGAGAAATCACCGGGCTAATATGCGCCTTCATAAAAGGCTTTTCTTCAAATGTTGAAAGTCCACCAGCGGAAATGTCCAGCATCCCCATGATAGGAGCGACATGAGTGGCATGCGTAAAAGCGGTCCCGATAGGTTTGGTCGTGTTCTTCAAGAGGGCATAGACCGTGTTGACGTCTAAATCGTAAGTGTCTGGTAAATCGGTCGCGATGCAGCATCTGGTGAACCACGCCACATTGGCAAGCGTATCCTGCAGGCGTGTAAAGTCATGAAGATCTGTAAGGGTTGAAGGGCGGTACAGTCCCGTGTTCAAATCCAAAGTTTGAACTGCGGCGCCGCCAGTTCCAAAGTAAACGCGTTCTCCTCCCACCTCTATCGATCGCGTCCTATCTTTTCCATGCAGGGTAAATGTCTTTGCCGCGTTGCTGATGGACTCCTCGACAAGCGCAGAGGGTAGCAAGATGCGTCCGTCGCCCCGATCCTTCGCTCCGACGTTTTTCAGATCTGCAGCCAAGCGCTCGGGGACTTCGCCCATGCCAAGATGTTCAAGGAGTTTCAGCGCAGTTTCATAAATTGCCTTTATGTCTTTGTGCGACAGAGGTTGGTACATACCTCCGGTCTGACCGGGTGGGCATGGGTTAACCTCTGGCTTAGCCGCACGTTTCGCTAACCGCGTTTCGCGACCGCCTCTTTTCTTGGTTCGACGATGCGGTTCAGCCATCAGCCCTCCTGCTTTCTCATGAAGCAACTACACAGAAGGTGGCGTGTTTTTCCAAATGTTTTTTGCGTTAAGTAGCTGTGCAAAAAGCCCCGCGCAAATGAACGCGGGGCCTTGTCATGGGTTTGGGATATTCAGTTTCCAGCCGTCACGGCCCCGATAGACCAGAACATCGTTTCGCCCGATGCATCGTCGACACCGTCATTATCGGTCATAACGAACGCCTCGCCCGAGGGTAGTATGGCCAGACCTTCGATCTTGTCCAAAACGTACCCTCCGGTCGAAGTCAGATCCGGCAACAGGTCGCGGACTTCTTGTTTGCTGACTACGGGCAGCTCACCACCCAGCGGGGCAGGGGTCATGTCAGCAAGCGGGATACGATAGACTTTCTTGGTAACTGCCCGATGGTCATGCTGGTTGTCGCGTTCAATTACGTAAACATGGTCACCGTGTGCAACGATTTCGGAAAGGCCGACCCAGCCCTTTTCTGGTTCGGCCTTAGGATAGTGCACAGCGCCCCATTCCTTGCTGTCCAGATTATAGGCCACAAGTTTCACATGGTTTTCAGGATCGTCTTCCCACTCTCGCTGAACGGCCATCCATAGGGTGTCACCTACCTTGGTGATGCCTTCGAAACCAAAGCGCTTTTCAACAGCCATCAGTTCGGGCGGCAAGCCTATTTCACCCTTTCGGTCTTTGATTTCGCCTTTTGATGACACGTGATAGATCGCGTGCGGGATAACTCGGTCGGTGCGGCCTTCGGATGCCACGTAAAAGCCACCCTCTCCGTCCAGAGTGATGCCTTCAAGGTCTAGTTTCTGAGCCGGGTTGCCGTCCTGACGATGGATGCGGATCACATCGACGATACGGGCCGGTGTCTGGCTCGGGTCAATCTTGAAGATCGACGGTTGGAAGCCATAAAAGCTGTCATTGACCGCATAGATCATGCCGTCCTCATCGGCGACCAGACCGGATAGAGCACCCCATCCGATCAACTCGTCCGTACCTTCTGACGTCAGATGCGGATAAGATGCGGGGGCGTCTTGATATTCAAAGATCGAGACATGCGCGCGTGGGCCACCATCTTCGATAAGATCTTTTTCGTTGGCCGAAATCAGCAGGTTGCGTTCGGGGATTGCGACATAGCCTTCCGGACCCACTCCCGAAGGCAACAATTGCTTCAGAACCGGATTGGCCGGGTCGGTCGCATCATATACTCCGACGACCGAAGCGCGCTCGGCCCCAACGAAGATCATTGGCATGCCGCCAAAGGTCGCAGCGGTCACGCTTTCAGGTTCAACACCCTTACTGTCCGAGCGCTTGTCCGGATAATGACCGATCTGGATGATGGCCTTTTCGAATTCGGTGCCGTTTTCGTAAACAACGGTGCCGTCCTTGTTGAAAATGGTCCAACCGCGAGAACCACCTTCGTAGTCACCTTCATTGGCGGTTGCGAAGTGATCGTCGTCGATCCATTTGACCGCGTCAGGCTCACGCAGGCGACCCGGCTGGCTTTCAGTGAAGATCAGCGCGCCGCGCTCATCGGTCGCGTCAATGCCTTCAAGGTCCACGCTGCCTGCCGAGAAATGGCTGACCACGTTGCCGTTCTTGCCGACAACCGCGATGTGGTTGTTTTCCTGCAAGGTGACGACGGTTTCACCAAGATTATTGATGTCGACGAACTCGGGCTCGGGGTCGCTCGGTGCGACCTCGGCAAGACCTGTCAAATCTGCAATTTTCATTCCGGCACA
The DNA here is from genome assembly GCF_059612885.1 of Ruegeria sp. YKSD179. Classification (NCBI taxonomy): domain Bacteria; kingdom Pseudomonadati; phylum Pseudomonadota; class Alphaproteobacteria; order Rhodobacterales; family Roseobacteraceae; genus Ruegeria; species Ruegeria sp. YKSD179. Next base: position 25,308 of record NZ_JBXWRL010000059.1, read on the forward strand.
ATCCAGCGCACCGTCAATTACCGGGACCAGAGCCAGGTTGCCGGCAGGCAACTGTGGAATCACGCCATCGTTCAGGTCCTCGTCGCGCTCATTTTCGATCGCAACGGCCACAAAACTCCCATCGGGAGCAATTGCGATGCTGTCGGGTTGACCGCCCAGGTCACATGCACCGGTTTCAGTTTTTTCGGCGATATCGACCGAAATCAGCTTACCAGACGGCGCCATGTAGCTTTCCGACGTGTTCACACCCACAAAGCCTGTACCGCCAATGATGCCAACTGATGTGGGCTCGCCGCCAACTTCCATGCTGCCTAAAGGGGCTGGGTTGGCCGGGTCGGTGATGTCTACCATACCGATAACACCAAGCGGGCTGTCAGTATAAACCAGCGTCATACCATCGGCGGTTGCCGCTATGATCTCAGGTGACGTTTCGCGGTCAGTGTCGGCACCTTCGGCCATGTTCTTGACCACAGGGAAGGATGCAATTCGATTGAAGTTCATCTCGGCCCAGGCCTGACCTGTGGTCAGGGCCAGGGCAGATGTCAGGCAGACAAAGCGCAATAGCATAGGTGGGATCCTCTCTCACTTGGACGCAAGTGGGATGAACGGGGTTTATTGCGGGCTTGTGACGGTTTTGAATCAGTTTGATGACAAGATTGGCAAGCGGGTCTAATCATCGAACCGAACGCGGGCAAAAAGCTCGCGCTAGAGTTGTCCCATCTATCTTTTCTTTCCAGAATTTGCCAATCTTTGCGGGAATTTAGCATCCAAGGGGATGTAAAAGCGTGTAACATTGCCTATCTTATTGGATGAATAAGAAAAAATAGGGACAGAACAGATGTCGAACGATCAATTCGAAGCGTTGATTCAGGAAACACAGCAGAAGGTACGCGAAAGCCAATCGCAGATTGAAGGATTGACCTCACGTATCGAAGCTGCGCGCGCCAAGATTGGTACTGCCGAGGCAGACATCGACATCGAAAATGCTACGCTTGAAGATGTTCATGCGCACACAGAGGTGATGAATGCCAATATCGCCGAGCTGATTATGGGTTTGGATGACGTCACCAATGCTTTCTCGAAGGATTTCGACGAAATGCGCTCGAAGACAGGATGGGAGTCTTTTGTCGGAGTTTTCTCGAAGGGAAAATCTGACTCGATGCGACAAGAGCGTATGCGCACTGCCAACATCGACGACAAGTTGCAAGACCTGATCGCCAAATCAGACGTGATTGTAAAGCTGCTGGAAGGGCAGTTGGCCGTTTTGGAAGAGCAACGTGTGAAGGTCGAGGGAAATCTGACCGGTACTCTGGACGACCGGGAAGCAACGGTGGCAGAGCTAGAAGCGCTGCGCGCTGAGATTCAAGGCATGGACCCAACCATCATCACACTTGAAAATAAGATCAGCGTCGAACAGGACGCCGCCGCGCGCACCCAATTGGAAACCGAATTGGCCGAGTTGAACACACAATACAACGCCAAGGTTCAGGAAGAACAGGTCAAACTGGCCAAATCTCAGACGCTCGAACGCTATATCGAAAAGGGTAAAACCTGGGTCGACTCGCTACAGAACCAGGCGGCAACGCAGATGGTTCTGATCAACAAACTGCAGACAGATACCCAGCAGCGTGTGGTGCTCTACGACGCGCTTAGCAAATCATTGAAAACGGCACAGCAGCAGGACGTGGCCCACCGCATCAACGAGATCGGCGTGCAGACCGACCAGGAGGCGCAAACCGCCATGGCCGCCATCGGCACCGCGACCAACCAGAAAATGGCGGACATGCTTGAGGCGCATGAGGATCACATGGTCTTTGCCCGCGACGTGCTGGAAAAAAAGGCCAAAGCGGATGAGAGGTTCGCGCGCCGGTTCGCGTCGATTGTCGAGAAGCATGATAAGAATTTGTATGGCGGATGAGTTTTCGTGTCCGATCTTACCTATTTGTCATGATTGGTCTTGGACTTGGGATTTACGCCTATAACCTTGATCCGTGTGCATTTGACAGTGGTCCATGCCCATCCAACGCAAGGTCCTTTGGCTTTTTCTCGTTTGTTTTCATCTTCTTTCTAGGGATAGGACCACTGTTGAATAGGTTCGTTTGGAAGGCAACCAAGATGTCTGCCAACGAATATCAGATGGTGAAATGGAGAAGTAAATGTGAGGGACCGATGGGTGGACTTCTGATGTGGTGGTCAGGCGTTCGAGAGGACGGAAGCACTAAGAAATGACTGATCCTACTCAAGACCATGTTGGCCTGACCGACACCTTCGCTTCGCGCCGCTATTTCCGCAAATTCGAGGTGATCACCGTCCACCTCCTGCGCGTGGCCGCAACGATGGAGGCTGAGGGCGCGATCAGCAAGCAAGAGGTGCGGATCGTGTCACGCTACCTTTCAGGGTTGCTCTACACCTTCCGCGCGCTCAGCATGAAGTACCTGCTGGTCGGGCGCGATACGGGCCGTTTCTTTGGCAGCCTCGCCATGGACAAACGCGACAGTGGGTTTCCCGTGGCAGCCGAGTTGTTGACCATGGCCAACGACGCGCAACAGGCAAAAGTCCATCTGGAAAACATGCCCTCGGAAGATGACCTGAAAACCGACATGGTGCGTGCAATCATCGGCGATCAGGAAATCCCTACCAAACTGCAATTCGCACTGTCCCAAAGGCTCTATTACGAGGAATTACTGAAAGGGCAGCTATTCTGGGCGCGAAACGATCCCGAGTGCCATTGGATCGAGCAGATGGGCGACCGCAGGCGTTTCTTGATCCATTGGGCTGTATATGACGGCCAGATCAATCTGCCAGTAATCTATCTTATGCTTCTTGAAGACAGTGGCAAAATTGCCTTACCCAAGGATCAACGCCGCTGGCCCGAGGTGCAGGCGCATTTGATGGCGCAATCGCTTGGCGGGTTAAAGTTAGTGACTATCGCAAAGGGTTTCGATCAGGACTTCGATAACCTGCACCCCAAACATCTGCGTCGAATTCACGTGGGGCCCATGTATTCGTCGGCCTATACCGAGCAATCCGGCCCTTTGCGGCAAGTCCTGGAAGACGCGCAAGCACCCGAGGGGCAAGACTGGGCATTGGCCTGGACCACTGAAGAACTGGAAAGCGAAGAGGTTATCGAGGAACGAGCAGGATGGTTTTCGTCAGTCGAACGCGAGGTTTTCGCGTTGGACCCCTTTGCCGGACAGGGCGCCGAAACGGGGACCACCCGAACCCAGAGATCGATCATACTGCCCCAACGCCCATTCCAGGTATTGGCAGAGCTAAACCCGCCGGGTTTTGGCGATGTACGCAAATTCGTTGTCAGCTTAACCGGGCAGGTATTGAGATATTGAATGCAGCAAAGGCGACTTTGAAATGAGCTTGACGTCAGATCAGATGGAATTGCGCGAAGCCGATATTCGCAAGCACTATCCGGCGGCAACCGCCTTGCTAAACGGGTTCGAACACGCGCCGCGTATTGCAAAAGCGGTTGATGTCACGACTGAGCGGTCTCCGGGAGTTTCCAGCGGGCGGAGGTTCCGGTCAACAACACCGGGGTTGGTGACGCGCCGCATGGTGCGTGCGGACGGGGTGCATTTGGCCGACCGGATCGAGGAGTCGGATGACGGTGATGGGCTCGTTTCACCACCTCAGGCGACGACACAGCAGGCGATACGACGCGGCATCGCAACAGCTCTGGCAGTGGCAGAGGCATATGCAGAGCAAACTCCGCTGGCAGACCTGAAACGCGCAAATCTGGCCGGGGATCTTCCTGCCGCCCGCAAGACCGAGTTTTCCGAGCTTCTAACAGCGGAGGCTCTGATTACGTCCCATGTATTTGGTAACGCTCTGGCATACCTGATGTCCTCGCATCTGGGTGAAACCACGGTCGACATTGGCGAGATCGAAGAAATCCTGACCGACAATGGTCAAATTGCCTTGCACGGCGCATTGTGGGAACTGGACCAGACACTTGCGAAATACGCCGCAGACGACGCGCACCTGATCGCCGCAACCAGCGCCTACGCCGAGCAGCTTATGGACAAGGCCGCGTTGCGCGCGCAATCGGCAGGTCATCTAGCCCCGTTCCAGAATGCCGCTTGGCACATCGAAGCCGATGATCTGACGATCCGAGGGTTTGAACCGTCTTCTAAAGCCAAGTCCACTACCCTGACCATGACGTTCAAAAAACCGAACGAGGTGGTAGGCAATCATATCGCCAAATATCAGGCGATGAAGCTGTCCAAAATGCTGTTGGCCTATGACTTTGACCGACGTCTGAACCCGTTTGCCGAGCTTGGCGGTTTCATCTTTACCTTCATGGGCGACGGCAAACCGGGCACTGGGAAGACCACTCTGATCCAGATAATGGCAGGGCTGATCAACGAGTACTGTCAGAACGCTGGCTATCCGTTTCGCTATCAGAACCTGAGCACAGACAATATCGACAGCTATCAGGGCAAATCCGGTCAGAACGCCAAGGCCTTCATCAACACGATCGTCGACCCCTCGGTCATCGGTTTTGGCACCATCGACGACATCGACCAGCTGGCAGGCAAACGCGGCGATAGGCAGTCCAGCGCCGGGCAATTGGAAATCACAGCCGTGCTAATGGAGAGCTTTGCAGGCGCCAACACCGTTGTGCGCGGCAACTGCACCTTTGGCATGTTTTCGAACTACCCCGAGAATGTGGATGACGCCCTGCGCCAGCGGGCAGGCGCGCGGTTTCTGGTGGACGGCCCGCAAACGCGAGAGGATTACATCGACATTCTGCACCTGCTGATGGGTCGCAACCACGACATCCCGCTGGGCGAGCACGACGCCTTTGCCGCGCAGGAAATCAAGAAGGCCGTCGCTGCCAGTTTCGAAAGCCACTCCCGCCCTCATGAGGAGGCTCTGCTGCAGGTCTATGACCGGGTCTCTGGCCAGATTGGCCAGATGGACACGATTGCCAAGCTGGGCACCTACCTCAAGGCGATCCAACAGGCGGATGAACGCTTTACCGGCCGAGCGATCAAGAACATCACCGACGCGGTCAAGGTCCGCGCGATGGATTTCGAACTGCCCGACGAATGGATGGAAAACCCCGACCTGTTCCTGTTCCGCGACTACGACACCAAGAAAGCCATGATCGAAGACCTGCGCCAGCCGATCACGGTCGAGATGGTGATGCAAGAGATCAACCGCTACGCCGACAGCGAGTTCCGCTATGCCGACAAAAGCGACGAGGTCGCCATCGAGAACGCAGTGCGTGAGATGGGCCGGATGGAAGAGGCCAAGCGGCGGTATCTGGAGGGTAAGGGGTGAGTATTTTATTGTTGGTAATTGTTGTTGCGATATTTGCTTTCATCCCAGCGGTTTCACTGACCGTAGCGATTTGTGGTTGGGATGGGTTATCGCCTGAGAACTTTTTTATTATCCGTACATGTTCCGTGACTGACCCGCCAGCCGAAGTGTTCTTTGGATTCCTGACAATTGGGGGCATTTTGGGTGCGACCGTGGTATTACTATACTGCTTTTGGCGTAGATTTTCGAGATGACGAACTCCATATTCCATAAGTCAATACTCATAGCGCAGCCACGACGCCACATACCTGCCCACCGGTGCGCGCACGATCCACATCCGTCCTCGGGTCGGGTGACTCGCTACTGTTTCGCGAGATGGAAAGTGTTATGATCCGCCTCATCGAAAAAGGCCTGATGTTCGGCAACCTCGTCCATATCTCCAGCCCGGCTCTGGTCGAGCGGTATAACCGCGCGTTGCAGCATCTGGCGGGCAAGACCACGGCGCTGACGGATTTCCATGTCGATATCTCGGGCTATTCGCCCGAGGTAGGGATTGAGTTGGAGGACGAGCTGTACCTCAACCCCAATGGAGTCAACCGGCAGTTCATCCTGATGACGACCGAGCAGAAACGTGCGCCGCTGTTGAACGTCAAATTCTCAACCTCTCGCGATATCCTGCGCGAATTCATTGAAATGAATGAGGCGCAGCTGTTCGCTCTGACCGCCACCGATGCGGTGGCCGGAGAGTTGGTGAACTCGGTCATAAAACTGACAAACCCGCGCGATTTGATGAACATTCGCAAGATCGAGATTGAGGCTGACACCGTCGGTGGCACACTGCGCAAAGCCGAGCAACTGGCGGGCATGGTCGAACGGTTCAAAACCGAAGAGGATGCTTGGTTCGACGACGTGTTGATCGCCAAGATGATCGAAACGGCCAAGGAAACAGGCGATGTGTCTCGCAACCCGGTCCGCCTGCGCCACACGGCGTTTGAACAGCGTAACTTCTGGACGGCGCATTTCGGCGGGCTTTATCTGTTTCCGGATCTGGATCACCCTGCTGCGATCTGCATAGGCGAAAAACCCGACGATCTGCCGATCAAGTATATTTTTGACCCCACGCAACGGAACCAAATTGCCAAATTCCTAGGCTACAATGAACTGGTTGAAACAATCGTCGAAGCGCGCGGTGTGGATTCATCTGCGATCCTACAACAAAAGATGGACTTTCTGACCGTCGACGCCGCAGCGAATGCTGGTGTTGATTTAACAGGTTTGGACCGTGGCGACATGCGGCGGCTGGCTCGCAATCACGCCGATCGTTTGCCCGCGGCGTATCATGGCCTCGCCCAACTGCTGCGCTGGGCGAAAGATGGCGGGCCGTGGCCTCGTATCACGTCGGATCATCCAGCATATTTCTACACCCTGCGTGCCGCAAACACGCCAAACCGTGATCTGGTTAACATGTTGCTGGCCGAGCTTGCACCGTTGGATCCGCGCCAGATGTTCATCTGCCACAAAGAGTTGTTCTATGGCACCTATTCTAAATGGCCCGAGAGCAAAAAGGCCTTTGTTGCCGACTTCCTTGCACGTGAGTATCAGGTAGATAAAGCGGGAGCCCGAGCGGCACTGTTCGGGCACGAGCCGGACATGAGCGGTGAAGATCGCGTTGATGACACTGTTATCGCCCGTGTCGGTCCCTGGGGCGCGTTGAGAAAGGATTGAGATGTTCGGAGCGATGCGTTTGTTTCTGATCCTGCTGGTTATTCAGACGATTGCATATTTTGCGCTGTCGCTGTACTCGCGCGGTGTCCGCAGACGCAAGCTTGAAACTTGGTGGGATGAAAAGGGCAAAACCGGCAACAAGGATGCCTTTATCGAGCGCGGATTGCATGTCTATGACAATTCGTTCCGCCGAAAATTGATTCTTGGCGTCTATATTGTGCCGTGGTTAGCAATTGGCGCCTTAATCTACATTGTGAATTATATGTGAGGGTTACTGCATGGCCTATGTGAAGTGGGCAATCATTATTGTTTTTTGGGGTACGGTCGCCGTTATCCTGCAATACTCCCTGCCACAACACGATGTCGTTCGGATCGTTAATACTTATGAAGAGCGTCAAGACCTGAATGATTGGACCCGAATTTTTTGGTCAGAACCCGAGGATCAATCGACCAGCCTTTCCAATCGAGACGTTCAGTTTATCCAGGCGGTGCGTGCGAATGGAAAGCCAATCGTGTATCGCAACGAAGACACGGGTTG
>NZ_JBXWRL010000060.1:0-32778 GCF_059612885.1 Ruegeria sp. YKSD179
CCATGAACTATCACTTTTGCGATCATCGGATCATACCAAGGGCTGATTGCGTCCCCGGCACGAACGCCGCTGTCAGCTCTGCAATCTGCGGGAAACTTTAGATGCGTCAGCATTCCCGTTGCGGGTAGAAATCCCTTTGGCACGTTCTCGGCATACAAACGCGCTTCTAAGGCGTGCCCAGTGATTGACAGGTCTTCTTGGCGCAGGGGCAGAGTCTCTCCTGAAGCCACCCGCAGTTGCCACTCCACCAAATCGACCCCTGTAATTGCTTCGGTTACAGGATGTTCCACCTGAAGGCGTGTGTTCATCTCCATGAACCAGAACCGATCAGGACGCAGGCCATCTGATGCATCGACAATGAATTCGACTGTCCCGGCACCTTTATATCCTATGGCTTCGGCAGCGCGAACTCCAGCTTGTCCCATGGCGCTTCGCATTTCTTCGGTCATACCGGGAGCCGGAGCTTCCTCTATCACCTTCTGGTGGCGCCGCTGAAGGGAGCAATCCCGCTCGAAAAGGTGAACCGCATGGCTACCGTCGCCAAAAACCTGAACCTCGATATGCCGGGGCTTGGCTACAAACTTCTCGACCAGCACAGCGTCGTTACCGAAGGCGGTCAGAGCCTCACCACGTGCACTTTCGAGCGCCTCGGAAAAGTCCTTCGGATGCTCGACCAGCCGCATGCCCTTTCCGCCTCCGCCAGCGACGGCTTTTATCAAAACCGGATAGCCAATCGCCTCGGCAGCACCCGCCAAATGCTCAGGGTCCTGATTGGCACCATGATAACCCGGTACAACAGGAACACCCGCTTTCTCCATCAGAGCTTTAGCGGCGTCCTTTAGGCCCATTTTGCGGATTGCATCGGCCGATGGGCCAATAAAGGTCAACCCAGCAAGCTTAACCGCCTCGACAAAGTCCGGGTTTTCGGAAAGGAACCCATATCCTGGGTGTATAGCCTGAGCACCAGTATCCAGGGCGGCTTGTATAATCGCATCGCCTTTGAGGTAACTATCCGCCGGCGCTGGCCCGCCTATGTGCACGGCCTCGTCTGCCACTTGCACATGTTTGGCATTTGCGTCGACGTCCGAAAAAACAGCGACACAACTGACTCCCATTTTTTGCGCGGTGTGCATTACCCGGCACGCGATCTCCCCGCGGTTGGCAATTAGGATTTTATTGAACATCAGCGAATCCTTGTAATTCGAATCCCACCGCTTCAAATTTCAACTTATGAGCGAAAACATTTACGATCCCGACTTCGTAGCCGGCGTCTTTGATCGTTGTTCCAGTGCCTACCGAAACTGGAGCACAATTGCGTCTTTTGGGATGATAAGGGCTTGGCGCAAAGCCTGTGTAAAAGGACTTGAATTGCCTCCTGAGACCAATGCAGCGGGTGTCGATCTTATGGCCGGAACTGGTGAGGTCTGGCCGCACTTGTTCAGCAAATTTCCCAAAATCAGCAAAATCACCGCCATAGATATAAGCTCTGGTATGCACAAACAGGCGATAGACCGCCTTCACAAAAGTAAGGAAGACCGAATTTCTCACCACTGCGCAAATATGTTGACCACTGACCTGCCGAGTGCGACTGCCGATTTTGCAATCTCTACTTTCGGTCTTAAGACTTTCAACGCTTCGCAACATCTGACCTTTGCACAGCAATTGGAAAGGATCCTCAAACCGGGAGCGCCATTTTCTTTGATCGAAGCAACAGATCCCGTCGAATGGCATTTGCGACCTCTTTACCGTATCTATTTGGACAGCGTTTTGCCGCAAGTTGAACGGTATTTTTTGAACGGCGCGCAGGACTTTGCCATGATCGGCACCTACACACGAAACTTTGGCAAAGGTTCCAGCGTGTTGAACGCGCTCCAAGCCGCGGGGCTTGAAGTAAAAGTAAAGTTCTTTGTCGGTGGCAGTGCCGTTAGGTTCGCGGGGTTCAAACCAATCACAAATGGTCATGAATCACATCCTGAACACGCCAAAGCGCGTCTCCCCGATCGGCGCGTTCAATGCTGCTCTCAGCGATAATGCCAGCACATCGCGGCTTTTTCGCGGGTCAATTATGCCGTCATCCCAGAGACGCGCGGAGGCATACAATGGATGCGACTGCTCCTCGAACATTTCCAAAGTGGGGCGTTTGAATTCAGCTTCTTCTTCTTCGGACCAGGTGCCACCTTGCCTTTCAATCCCATCTCGCTTGACCGTGGCCAAAACACCCGCAGCCTGCTCACCGCCCATGACTGAGATGCGCGAATTGGGCCAGGTCCAAAGAAACCTGGGCTGATAGGCGCGGCCAGCCATGCCGTAGTTACCAGCGCCAAACGACCCGCCGACAAGCATAGTGATTTTGGGAACCGCAGTTGTAGCCACTGCGGTCACCATTTTGGCGCCATGCCGAGCAATACCCTCGCTTTCATATTTTTGCCCAACCATGAAACCGGTGATATTCTGCAGGAACACAAGGGGAACTTTGCGTTGCGAACAAAGCTCGACAAAGTGGGCACCCTTTTGAGCGGACTCGGAAAACAAAACACCGTTGTTGGCAACAATTCCAACTGGGCAACCTTTGACATGAGCAAAGCCGGTTACCAATGTCTCACCGAACCGTGGTTTAAACTCGTCAAAACGCGACCCGTCCACAAACCGCGCGATCACTTCGCGTATGTCATAAGGCGTCCGCAAGTCTGAGGGGACTATGCCAAGAATTTCTTCGGGGTCGTATGCAGGGTCCTCGGGACTTGCCCAATTTGTTTTGCTGCCTTCGCCCAAATTCAGTGACAACACTGCACGGCGGGCCAGCGCCAGAGCATGAGTGTCGTCTTCGGCCAAATAATCCGCTACACCGGATAACCGGGTGTGAACATCGCCGCCGCCCAAATCCTCGGCGGATACGACCTCGCCAGTTGCGGCTTTCACCAAAGGTGGCCCGGCCAGAAAGATCGTTCCCTGCTCTCTTACAATGATCGTCACATCCGACATTGCTGGCACATAGGCTCCGCCCGCAGTACATGAACCCATCACAACAGCGATCTGAGCAATACCTTTGGCGCTCATCCTTGCCTGATTATAAAATATGCGGCCAAAGTGATGCCGATCGGGAAAAACCTCGTCCTGATTGGGTAGATTGGCGCCCCCAGAATCGACGAGGTAGATGCACGGCAGACGGTTTTCTTCTGCAATCTCTTGCGCGCGAAGGTGTTTTTTAACGGTCAGGGGATAGTAGGTACCGCCTTTGACTGTTGCATCGTTGCAGATCACCATGACGTCGCGCCCTTCTACGCGTCCAACACCGGCGATGACGCCCGCACAGGGTGCCGCACCATCGTACATACCATGCGCTGCAGTGGCCCCTATTTCGAGGAACGGGGATCCGGCATCCAACAGGTTGGCGACCCGACGACGAGGCAGCATTTTTCCCCGCGATTCATGGCGCGCGCGAGACTTCTCGCCGCCGCCCATTCGGGCCGATTCAGCCGCCTCTGATATCTGCTTCAACGCATCTAGATGGGCGGCACGGTTCGCTTGGAAGACCGCTGATGTTGGTACGGCTTTAGATGTTAGTTTCATTGCATCTTTCCCAAATCGCGGAGTTCCAGCGCACGTTCGGCTGTTTCATTCAAAACACAACCGGCGTAGACGATTGAACGTATTGTTCCACCTGACCACAGGCTGTACTGCAACCCACACTCGGCATCCCGAAAACTGATCCACGCCCGTTGCACTTCACGAAGCTGGTTCGCCAATTCTGCGCTCTCCTGTGCAAGCTCTGCTCTACGAAGCTGGTATTGCTCATTTAGAAACGCGTCCCAGATCAACGTTTCCTCTTGAATACATTCAGTTATTCCGAGTGTAGTACTTTGTCCCGGAACGGTTTGACATAAGTTTGCAGCTTGCCCAACGCATTCAGGCAAACTTTTTCCAACCAATTCTTGAGAAGAACACTGTTGAACATAACCTTTGTCCACAAAGGCTTGTTGGGCAGAAACAAAAGTCGGCAATAAAGATAATATCATCGCTGATCGTATCATTTGGTCTGTTCCTCTGCCGCCAAGATTCTGAGTTCTTTTCGAATAACCTTTCCCGTTACCGTCATCGGCAACGAACTCAAAAAGGCTACTTCGCGAGGATAAGAGTAATGGGCCAAACGATCTTTAACCCATTCTTGTAGTTCCGATGCGGAAGATTCCGCGCCGGGTTTCAGAACAACATACGCCTTCACGATTTCGGTTCGCAGTGGATCGGGCTTGCCTACCACACCCACCGTTGCCACAGCAGGATGAGTCAGCAGGCAATCCTCGATCTCGGCCGGTCCAATCCGGTAACCGGACGAGGTAATCACATCATCGTCGCGACCAACGAAACGAAGATAATCGCCCTCCCAAACGCCACGGTCACCGGTGATCAGCCAGTCACCACGAAATTTCTCGACCGTTGCCTCGGCACGGTTCCAGTATTCCAACATCATCGAAGCCGAGCCGCGCCGGATTGCCACGTCACCTTCTTCGTCGGTTGCGTTGCCGTCAGCGTCTATAACCGCAACCTCGTGCCCCGGCACCGGTTTCCCGATACACCCGGGACGCACCGGGAAATCAACGGCGCAGGAAGAAACTACCATGTTGCATTCGGTCTGACCGTAGAACTCATTAATAGTTAAACCGAAAGCCCTCTCGCCCCATGCCAGCATTTCTGCCCCAAGCGGTTCCCCGCCCGATGCAACAGAACGCAGACCCGGAATCGCCTGATCCGCCGCCTTCAGCATCCGCAATGCGGTTGGAGGAAAGAACACGTTCCGCACATCGCCACGGGCGATCACATCGGCGCAGGCGTCGGGTGTAAATTTCTCAAGCCTCGCTGCGACCACAGGAATGCCAAGTGCCAGCCCGGGCATCAGCACATCGAAAAGCCCACCGATCCATGCCCAGTCTGCCGGGGTCCAAAGACGATCGCCATCTCGCAAATGATTGTGGCTGATTGATACACCAGGCAGATGACCCGTCAGTACACGGTGCCCATGTAACGCGCCCTTGGGACGACCGGTTGTGCCAGAGGTATATATCAATACCGCAGGGTCCTCAGGCCCTGTGTTTGCAAACTGAAAGTCTTCATCCGAAGGCGCGATCTGATCAACCAAAACAGATTCAGCCAGATTGCCCAGCAGAGCAGCCCCTACTGCATCTGTCAGCACTATTCTCGCGCCTGCGTCGCCGACGCGCGTCGCCAAAGCGTCATGTTTGAACAGCTTGAATAATGGTACCGAGATGGCACCGATCTTCCAGATCGCAAGATGCGCAGCTGCGCACCAAGGGGACTGGCCGAGTAACACGCCGACGCGATCACCTGCTTTTACCGTTGGCAGAAGTGTTCGAACGATGCCGTCAGTCATCTTGTGCAGTCGATCGTAGGTGTATTCCTCTTGTCCCCTTTCGGTCAGACAAATGATCGCCGCGTTATCGCGTGGATGCGATAGACATTGCCGGGACATGTTAAGCCGTTCAGGAATCGCCCAGCCTCCTACTGAGTTCAAACCCGGTATGCGGCTAGTGGTACGCATGCGAAAGACTCATTAATTTTTGGGCGCTTGCCCGCTGGGTGGAACGCCAAAAAACCCAAGGAACTTGATACAGATCAGAGTTGGCCCGACCCGCTTGATGCAAAATGCCGCCATCAACCATTTCAAAGGCCATACAATGACTCAGAGACTCGCCGCTTTGACGCTTTCGGCTACTCTCGTCGCGTTTGCCGCTCCTGCCCTTGCTCAGAATCAGGGCGATTGGACAGTCGGTGTGGGTATTGGTTACCTCGACCCCAAATCCGACAACGGTACTCTGGCTGGCTTTGATGCCGACGTCGACTCGGATACTCGCCCGATATTCACTGTTGAATATTTTATACAAGACAACCTGGGAATCGAGTTGTTGGCGTCCACGCCTTTTGAGCATGACGTGACTTTGGGCGGCAGCATCGACGCTGGCAGCGTCAAACACCTGCCTCCGACCCTGTCGTTGAACTATCATTTCCCGACCAACAGCGCGTGGAAGCCTTATGTCGGCGCCGGGCTCAATTATACAATCTTCTACGATGAAGATTCCCCGCTTGGCGACCTGAATGTCGACAATTCCTTCGGCGTTTCGCTGCAGGCAGGACTGGACTATATGGTTACCGACAGCGGTGCAATTCGACTGAACGTCCGCTGGTTTGACATCGACACTGACGTCGAACTTGATGGCACCGATATTGGTACAGCCGAAATTGATCCTTGGCTCATCGGTGTATCCTACGTCCACAAGTTCTGATCCTTGTTAGAGGCGCCCCTAGGGACTTCGGCCTGGGGCGGTTTCTTTAGAGCATATCGGCCATTAACTCGCGTCCGATCAGCATTCGGCGGATTTCGCTAGTGCCCGCACCAATTTCCATCAGTTTGGCGTCGCGAAAAATGCGGCTGACAGGAGTGTCCGACAAAAATCCTGCTCCGCCCATTGCCTGCACCGCCTGATGCGCCTGAGCCATTGCCTGCTCTGACGCATAAAGGCAGCAGGCCGCGGCATCCTGACGGGTCACATCGCCCCGGTCACAGGCCTTTGCGACCTCATAAACATAAGCGCGCGCCGAATTCATAGCTGTGTACATATCGGCGATTTTTCCCTGCATCAGTTGGAAGCTGCCGATTGGTTGGCCGAATTGCTTGCGTTCAGCCAGATAGGGCATGATCTCATCCAAACAGGCCGCCATTATGCCAGTGCCAATCCCAGCCAGAACCACGCGCTCATAATCGAGTCCAGACATTAGGACGGCAACACCCTTACCCTCTTCGCCAAGAACGTTATCAAACGGCACCTCAACGTCTTCAAAGATCAATTCAGCGGTGTTCGATCCACGCATACCCAGCTTGTCGAAGTGTGGTGAAGTCGAAAATCCGGTCATTTTTTTCTCAATGAGAAAGGCTGTTATCCCTCTCGATCCGGCCTCGGGGTCGGTTTTGGCATATACGACCAAAGTGTCTGCATCCGGACCGTTCGTGATCCAATACTTATTCCCATTCAACCTGTAATGGTCATTACGCTTTTCAGCACGCAGCTTCATTGACACAACGTCTGATCCCGCCGAGGCTTCAGACATTGCCAGAGCGCCAACGTGATCACCAGAGATCAAACGCGGTAAATATTTCTGCTTTTGCTCTTCGTTTCCGTTTAGCTTGATCTGGTTAACGCACAAATTCGAATGCGCTCCGTAAGACAACGAAACTGAGGCAGAGGCGCGCGCCACTTCTTCAACGGCGATCGTATGCGCAAGATAGGACATACCTGCACCACCATATTCCTCTGGCACGGTTACACCTAAAAGGCCCAGATCGCCCATCTCGCGCCACAGTTCGTTTGGAAAGGCGTTGGTCTTATCGATTTCAGCTGCCAACGGCTTAACACGCTCCTGCGCCCAGCGGTGCACCATCTCGCGCAGGGCATTCACGTCCTCCCCCAAATCGAATTCCATCGTGGCCGTGAACATTCGACTCTCCTCTTTCGCGTTAATGAACAACTGTTCAATAACTGAATAACAGCCAAACCTCAGCCGGTCAATCTCTCTGCCTTGCAATAGACCCGAATGCAAAACGCCGCCCTTGGGGGCGGCGGTCAAAAGGAAAGTGCGTGCAGTGCAGGCGCGCACCGATAGATCATGACTGGTACACTGACCCCACTTCAGCGCGAATGATCCGAGCAATCAAATCGCAATCCTCCAAAGAAAACGTCAGAGGAACCCGCATGTCCATGATCCCGGTCAGAATACGATCGCTCGCCGGCATCCGCTCACTTTCTGCATACCGCCAACTGTCATAGCGCGAAGTGAAACCAGTTGGCTCCGCACCTCCGAACCATTTCAACTCGACCCCGCGCGCCGCACAACGCCTTATGACTTCGGAAATACGTTCGGGAAGCCAGTCGAGAAGAAGAAACTGAATGGACGAGCCCACATATTTTTCAGTCTCAGGTCGTTCAACGATCGTCAGGCCCGGAGTGCCTCTCAATCCTTCTTCTATTGCCGCGTAACGCTCATTCCAACGGTCAACCTGTCGATCGAGATCGCGTAATTGCGGGCGCAGAATCGCTGCGCGCAAGTTGTCCATCCGACCAGATACATTGGGCGTCGTATATTTGATCCGCTCGAAGACCTCCGGATCAGGTGCAGCAAGATGACGTTCATAAAGCATGTAAGACCCGGACAGCATCGTGGCTTTGGCTGCCAGTTCTGCGTCGTCAGTAACTAGCAGACCACCTTCGCCTGAATTCACATGCTTGTATGTTTGACAGGAATAACAACCAATTGCCCCTTGGCGACCAGAAAGCTGGCCTTGCCATGCGGCTCCCATTGTGTGCGCGCAATCCTCGATAACTATGACGCCAGCATCGTCGCACATTTGCATCAATCGATTCATATCGCACAAATGTCCGCGCATATGGCTCAACATCAGTACTCGCGCCTGATCGAGCTTGTTTTGCAAGTCATCCAAATCGATTGTCAGATTTTCCGTAACGCCAACGAATACTGGTTTAGCACCGACTGAAGCAATCGATCCCGGAACCGGAGCCAGCGTAAAGGCATTTGTCAGAACCGAGTCACCCGGCCGAACGTCCACCGCGCGCAAGGCCGTCGCCAAAGCGTACCCACCGGATGAAACCGCCAAACAGTACTTCGCACCCATTTGGGCCGCGAACTCCTGTTCCAGCAGTGCGGTTTCCCCCAATTCACCTGGTGCGGTATTGTAACGATGCAAACGACCATGGCGAAGAACCGCAATGGCGGCTTCAATAGCGTCTTCCGGGATGGGTTCCTGCTGCGTAAAGCTGCCAGAAAAAGTCTCTTTCATAGGCTCGTTCTTAGGGTCTTGAGGGATTGCGTCAAGGGATTATGCTGCCGCGCCGATCAGACCGGCCACCAATTCAGGCAAGTCTCTAAAGTGTTCCAGAAGAGCTTCTGGTTCCAAAGCTGCCATATCTGCGCCGGAGGGTCCGAAAGTGACCAATACAGACGGCACACCGGCCGCACGGGCTGTGTTTCTGTCCGTATCCGAGTCTCCGATCAGAATGCAAAGGTCGGGATTGCCGCCTGCCCTCCGCGCCGCCTCCCGCAGGGGTTCGGGGTCGGGTTTACGAACTGGCAGCGTGTCAGCCCCGACCAACGAAGCAAACTGGTCACGTACGCCCATTCGCGTCAATAGCAAATCTGCAAGTGCCTCTGGTTTATTGGTGCAAATGCCAACGCCATAACCTGCAGCCTTAAGTGTGCCCACAGCTTCAATCGCACCGGGGTAGAATTGTGTGTGCGTGTCTATGGCCTGAGAATAAGCCTCCAGCAGTACCGGATAATACTTATTGACCGTTTCGTCCGCGTAGGCTCCTACCCGTTTTAGCCCGTGCGTCAGCATCATTCGACCGCCCCGCAAAGCAATCGCTGCGTCCTGGCCGTGTACCAGAACGTCACCATGTCCCATTTCGCGAAAACAGTGGTTGGCCGCAGCCAACAAATCGCCAGATGTATCGGCCAAAGTCCCATCCAGATCAAAGATGACTGTCCGCATGTATTCTCCTTGTTCGGCAGGTTTCCGCCAATACGTGTTGCAATCGGCAATCTTCTTTGATGGCCGCAGCGCTTGCGCCTTTAGCGTCAGCGGATAAAACGGACGGCGACAAAACAAAAGAGAAAACGATTTTATGAATACCGCCCTTGTCATCCTTGCCGCCGGAAAAGGCACGAGGATGAATTCCGATTTGCCAAAAGTTCTTCAACCTATCGCTCAAACTCCTATGCTGGTTCATGCGATGCGAGCAGGAGCGGTTCTTTCGCCAGAACGCACCGTTATCGTAGCCGGGCACGGTGCTGAAGAAGTGGCCAGGGTTGCAAAGGTCGAGGACGAATCTGTAAGCGTGGCGGTACAAGAGGAACAGCTTGGCACCGCGCACGCTGTTGCACAAGCGCGGGACGCGCTGACAGGCTTCAAGGGCGATGTTGTTGTCCTGTTCGGTGATACTCCTTTCATTGAGCCAACGACACTGGAGCGAATGATTGCTGCCCGTAAGTCCTTTGACTTGGTTATGTTGGGCTTTGATATTGCCGAGGTTCAACCGCGCTATGGCAGGATGATCATGGACGGTGACAGGTTGCAGAAAATCGTTGAATACAAGGACGCAACCGAAGAACAACGCGCCATTCGCTTTACAAACAGCGGTCTTTTGGCCTGCAATTCCGATCTGCTTTTCGATCTTATTGATCAGGTCAGCAATGAAAACGCATCTGGTGAGTTCTATCTGACCGAACTTGTTGCGTTAGCCAACGCGCGTGGGTTGACGGCAACGGCGATCAAGTGCGACGAGGCTGAAACTCTGGGTGTGGATTCCCGCGCTGATCTTGCAGCTGCCGATGCCGCTTTTCAAACCCGGGCACGCAACGCTTTGTTGCAGCAGGGGGTTACGCTAATGGCGCCGAATACAGTCTATCTGTCCGCCGACACCGTAATAGGACGCGACACCGTCATCGAACCTAACGTGGTTTTTGGGCCGGATGTCACTGTCGAAAGTGGTGCGACCATCCGAGCCTTTTCCCATCTTGAAGGTTGTCACGTAAGCCGAGGAGCAATCGTTGGCCCATATGCACGTATTCGACCTGGCACGGAGTTGGCAGAAAATGCGCGGATTGGCAATTTTGTAGAAATCAAGAACGCTGTGATAGCCGAGGGCGCAAAAGTAAATCATCTCAGCTATATCGGCGACGCTTCTATCGGGGCCGCGTCGAATATTGGCGCGGGTACGATCACCTGCAATTACGACGGGATGATGAAACATAAGACGACAGTTGGCGAAAATGTATTTGTCGGTTCGAACACCATGCTTGTTGCCCCCGTCACGCTTGGGGATGGAGCAATGACAGCTACAGGGACCGTGGTAACCAAAGATGTTGAGCCAGACGCGCTTGCCGTCGCTCGCGCCAAACAACAAAACAAACCGGGTTATGCACGCAAGTTTTTTGATATGTTAAGGGCGAAGAAGGCTCGCCGCGACAAAGGAGCCTGAGTAATGTGTGGAATTGTTGGCGTTTTAGTCAATCACGAGGCTGCCCCTATTCTGGTTGAGGCGCTGAAACGCCTCGAATACCGCGGGTACGACAGCGCTGGGATTGCCACAGTGAACGGTGGCACATTGGGGCGCAGGCGCGCGGTCGGTAAACTTGTCAATTTGAGCGATCTGTTGGTGCATGAACCTCTGCCGGGAAAATCGGGCATTGGTCACACTCGCTGGGCCACACATGGTGTACCTTCGATCACTAATGCGCATCCGCATAAGGCGGGCCCTGTGGCTGTTGTTCATAATGGCATTGTTGAAAACTATCGCGAGTTGCGCACCGAATTGGCGGAGCATGGGGTCGGGTTTGAAACCGAAACTGACACAGAGACCGTCGCCCTTTTGACGGAATATTATATGGGTACCGGACTGTCTCCAGCCGAGGCCGCCTTCCAAACCATCGACAGGCTTGAGGGAGCGTTTGCGTTGGCATTTCTGTTCGATGGTGAAGAAGACCTGATTGTCGCCGCGCGCAAAGGCTCCCCGTTGGCCATAGGGCATGGGGCGGGTGAAATGTACGTGGGTTCGGATGCCATCGCTCTGGCACCATTGACGGATCGCATCACGTATCTTGAAGAAGGTGACCGCGCAGTGCTGACCCGCACCTCGCTTGAAGTCCGCAACGAAGCAGGCGAGCTGGCCAACCGCCAAATGCGTCAGATCAAACTGGACAATGCCCGGGCAGACAAGGGTGAGCATAAGCACTTCATGGCAAAGGAAATCGCTGAACAACCGATTGTGGTGGCGGAAGCGATTAGATCCTATCTACCATCAGGTGGCGATCACGTGGTTCTGCCGGGCGATGACATCGATTTCACCAAGCTGGACCGCATGACAATGGTCGCCTGCGGCACCGCATTTTATGCCTGCCTTACAGCGAAGTATTGGTTTGAAAAGCTGGCCAAAATGCCGGTCGAGGTCGATATCGCAAGCGAATTCCGGTATCGGGAACCTCCGGTCCCTGATCGCACCCTGGCGTTATTCGTAAGCCAATCTGGTGAAACCGCTGATACTCTGGCTGCGCTTCGATACTGCGAGGGCAAAGCAGATAAAATCGTTTCCGTCATCAATGTTCCTGAGAGCTCGATCGCTAGAGAAAGTGACGTA
Organism: Ruegeria sp. YKSD179; assembly: GCF_059612885.1. Classification (NCBI taxonomy): domain Bacteria; kingdom Pseudomonadati; phylum Pseudomonadota; class Alphaproteobacteria; order Rhodobacterales; family Roseobacteraceae; genus Ruegeria; species Ruegeria sp. YKSD179. The sequence continues at coordinate 12,219 of NZ_JBXWRL010000060.1, forward strand.
GCGCTACCAATTCACGCCGGCGTGGAAATCGGCGTTGCCTCGACCAAGGCGTTTACATGCCAATTGAGCGTTTTGCTTATGTTGGCTCTGAAGGCCGCTGTTGATCGTGGCACATTGAGTCCGGAACAGATCTCCGACCATGCAGCAGCCTTGCGTGGGTTGCCCTCGGTTTTGAACACAGCGCTGGATGAATTTAACACTATTCGCAAATCGGCCCAACGCCTGTCCGAAGCGCGCGACGTTCTATTTCTGGGCCGTGGGCTGATGTACCCGCTGGCAATGGAAGGGGCGCTTAAACTGAAGGAAATCAGTTATATCCACGCGGAAGGTTACGCGTCGGGGGAATTGAAGCACGGGCCTATCGCCCTGATCGATAAGGATATGCCAGTGGTCGTAATGGCTCCTAAAGACGCAGTTTTTGACAAGACTGTGTCAAATATGCAGGAAGTCATGGCGCGCAAAGGCAAGGTCATTTTGGTATCCGATGACGAAGGAATTGCCGATGCTCAAGACGGGGTATGGAGCACTATACGGATGCCCCATGTTCATCCAAATCTGACACCGATCCTGTATTCCGTTCCTGCACAATTGCTGGCCTACCATACGGCCTTGGCCAAGGGGACGGATGTGGACCAACCGCGTAATCTGGCGAAGTCTGTGACTGTGGAATGACTAACCCGGTTCCTTTGGAATATTATTTGGATCAGATAAAATTCCATGCAGACGCCCATCGTGCAAAACAGGTGGCGGCCTATCACAAAGCTCAGCGACCATATCTGGGTGTGCCTAATCCGATTCTGAACGACCTAACAAAAGCTTGGCGCAAGGAATTGGATGTATCGGGCAGGGTCGCTCTCGCGGACGCATTGTGGCGAACTAATATCCACGAAAGCCGTGTCGCTGCGTCAAAACTTTTGACGCAGGCGCGCATCCGACCAGACGAAGCGGTCTGGAGCCTATTGCAAAGTTGGCTGCCCGAATTTGACGCATGGGCCATCGCAGATCATGCTTGCACGGCAGTCCAGAAACGCTTGATCGCAGACCCGAACCGGCTGGATCAGGTCGCTGAATGGACTGTTTCAGATCACATGTGGACGAAACGTGCCGCTTTGGTCTCAACCCTTCCGTGGACCAAGCAGAACCATCCAAAACCCGATGACTTAGAACGGCGTGATCGAATTTTGCAGTGGGCTGCTGGTTATGTCCCGGACCGAGACTGGTTTATCCAAAAGGCGATAGCCTGGTGGCTACGTGAACTGTCAAAACATGATCCCGAGCGCGTAATCGCATTCCTTGACCGGCATGGTGATGAAATGAAGCCCTTTGCCCGAAAAGAAGCAGGAAAATACTTGCGCGGCTAGTTGGAATATACTTCCAATTCAACCAATTCGTCATAGGGCACAAGTAACGCCCGCATCGCGTCCAAGGATAGTCGGCTACCGCCCCCCCCAGAAGCAGACACCGGAACCAGTGTAATGTAAGCCTGTGCTCCGGTCCTTGGAACGACCACCCGGCCTGTCATTTCCACTTCGACCAACGGCGTTTCCAGCCACCGACCAGGGGTATTCGGATCGCCAAGACCCGCAACAGTCTTTCTGGGTCCATTCCAACCCGCATCGGCAGTGGCCGGAGGCGGTGTTTCGGCCACGGCTTCAACTGTAGCAGGTTGTAGCTCGGGCTCAGGGCTTGAGCCACCAAAAATTCGATCGGATGTGGACCTCACAGCATCGCACCCAGTGACCAGAATACATGCTATCAACAGCGTATATCTCATGCTGGAAACTTATCCGCCCTCGCCAATCTGTTCCAGCCTAAAGCGCAGTTCGCCCTTGCCGGTAAGCAATTGCCGCTTTACCTATGGCCTATGACTGCTCCGCTCATCGACCCGTTTGCCCGCGCCATCACTTATCTCCGCGTTTCTGTTACGGACCGCTGCGACTTCCGCTGTGTCTATTGCATGGCGGAAAATATGACCTTTCTGCCTAAGAAAGACTTACTGACGCTAGAGGAACTGGACCGCATGTGCTCTACGTTCGTCAGCATGGGCGTGGAAAAACTGCGGATCACCGGTGGCGAACCTTTGGTGCGCCGGAACATTATGAGCTTTTTCAACAGCATGACCCGCCACTTGGAAAGCGGTGCGTTGAAGGAATTAACTCTAACAACAAATGGTTCCCAACTACATAGATTTGCTGACGACCTGTATGCCGCTGGTGTCCGCAGAGTAAATATTTCGCTGGATACGCTGGACGAAGACAAGTTCAGCAAAGTGACCCGGTGGGGTCGCCTTAAGCAAGTCTTGAACGGTATTGATGCCGCTCAGAAGGCTGGCTTACGGATAAAGATTAACGCCGTGGCTCTCAAAGGGTTCAACGAAGAGGAACTGCCTTCGATCACAAAATGGTGTGCCCAACGAGGCATGGACCTGACCTGGATCGAAGTCATGCCGATGGGAGATATCGGTAATGAAGATCGCCTGGATCAATACTGGTCTTTGAAAGATGTTCGTCGGGAATACGAAAACCACTACACAGTCACTGATCTAGCTGAAAGGACTGGCGGACCTGCCCGCTATGTCCGGCTCGAAGAAACCGGTCAGAGAATTGGCTTTATTACTCCGCTTTCTCATAACTTCTGCGAAAGCTGCAACCGAGTACGCCTAACGTGCACAGGCCAGCTTTACATGTGCCTCGGACAGGAAGATATGGCAGATCTGCGCGGTGTCCTGCGCGACAACCCAGATTCCGAACAACCGCTTGAAGCGGCGATCCGTGCGGCAATCGACCTAAAGCCCAAAGGCCACGACTTTGATTACTCCCGTCAGGCTGTCGACGGTCAGATGAGCCGACACATGAGCCACACAGGCGGCTAAAATGCCGGGCCAACACAGCCAGCCTACGCTGCTCTACCACTTGTATTGCGGGGTCACATCGATCGTTGCCCCGTTTGCATGGCGAGTTGTCCGCAAAAAGCTGGAAGCCGCAAAGGTACCAGCTGAAAGACAAAGAGAGCGACTGGGTCACGCCAGCTTACCGCGGCCTAACGGACGCTTGATCTGGTTTCACGCCGCGAGCGTGGGGGAAAGTCTTTCCGTTCTCAGTTTGATAACAAAAATGGGAGAGCGATTGCCTGACGCTGAGTTTCTGATCACGTCTGGCACACCGACCTCTGCATTGCTGATCGAAAAAAGAATGCCGCCGCGTACTCGCCACCAATATCCTCCGCTGGACTCCGCCGACTCCGTTCGGCGATTTCTGAACCATTGGAGACCGGATGCCGGGATTTTTGTAGAAAGCGAAATCTGGCCACGCCTTATCGTCGAAAGTTCAAAGCGGGGCATTGCCCTGGCCCTTTTGAATGCGCGCATGTCAAAGAAATCGGTAAATGGCTGGAAAAAACACCCCCAGACCTCAAGTTTCATATTGGCCCAATTTCGACTGTTTCTGACGCAGAACAGCAATACTGCAGCAAATTTGATTTCCATTGGGGCCGCTGCGGACCGCGTGCAGTCTGGTACAAACCTGAAATCATTGTCTGATCCATTGCCTGTGGATCAGGCGAGTCTCACCGACATTCGAAGACAGATTTCAGATCGCCCGGTGTGGATCACAAGTTCGACCCATGCCGGTGAAGAGGAATATGTTCTGGACGCACACAAAGAGCTTTTGAAACGCTGGCCGGATTTGCTTTTACTGCTGATCCCACGTCACCCTGAGCGACGCGATGAAATTTCCGAGTTGATCAGGAAATTGGGGTTTTCCTATTCGCTGCGTACTGCAAAAGAAGCCATCAGCACGGATACCCAAGTGTATGTTGCAGATACTTTAGGGGAAACCGGAACATGGTACGCCCTATGTCCGATTGTGTTTCTTGGTGGCTCATTGAAAGAAATAGGTGGTCATAACCCATTTGAACCGGCACAAGCCGGGGCAGCTATAATTACCGGGCCGGGTTTTTTCAATTTCGCAGAAACATTTGCGTCGCTTATTTCGTTTGGTGGCGCTTTGGAAGTTAAGACAAGCCTCGATCTGTCACATGCAGTAGCAAAATGGCTGGGTGACCCGTCTGCACTGGCGGATGCGCAAGCAGCTGCCCAGTCTTGCGTAAATACTCAGAAATCGCAGTTAAATTCGATTTTGGACAGTCTTTGCAAAGCCCTAAACCTCGAAAGCTCTGGACCGGCCGTCGTTTCTAATTCAGAGTTTTCTGGGAAGCGCGGGGACTGAACCCCGCGCTCCAGATATCTTAAGCTGCAGGCATCCTCTGTTCAACAATCTCGGCCCACCAACTGCATCCTGCAGGTATGGCCTCGTCGTTAAAATTATACTCCGGATGGTGCACTATCGCCGTGTCGCCATTTCCAACCAGGATATAGGCGCCCGGTCGCTCTTCGAGCATAAAGGCAAAGTCTTCGCCACCCATAACAAGCGGTGCTTCTTCGCAAGCGCCCGAAACCGAGCGAGCCACCTCAGCAGCGAATTCTGTTTGCTCGTCACTGTTCACCATAACGGGGTAACCGCGAATGTAGGTAACGTTGGCCTTGCCACCGAAAGTCGCAGCAACGCCATTGCAGATTTCGTTGATACGCTGCTCCGCCAGGTCTCGCATTTCTTTGCTCATGGTGCGTACGGTTCCTTTGATCTGAACCGTCTGCGGGATCACGTTGAACGCTTTGGACGAGGTTTCAAAAGAGGTTACCGACACCACAACCTGATCAATCGGATCGGCATTTCGCGATGCTATTGTCTGCAGAGCAAGCACAGCCTGTGCAGTCATCACAGTGGTGTCTATCGTCTCTTGCGGTTTGGCCGCGTGGCCGCCGCGACCCTCAAAAGTGATGTCAAACTGATCGGTCGCAGCAAAGAATGATCCGGGCCTGATCGAAAAACTGCCAGTTGGTTTGCCTGGCCAGTTGTGCATGCCATAGACCTCTTGAATGTTCCAACGGTCCATCATTCCGTCTTCACACATCTCTCGGCCGCCTCCGCCACCTTCTTCGGCGGGTTGGAAGATGACCACAACCGTACCGTCAAAGTTACGAGTTTCAGAAAGGTATTTCGCAGCCCCCAACAACATGGCCGTGTGTCCATCGTGGCCGCAGGCATGCATTGCCCCATCAGTTTTTGAAGCATAGTCCAGACCAGTCGCTTCGTGGATCGGCAGCGCGTCCATGTCAGCGCGCAGTCCAATGACTTTGCCTTTAGTGTCTGCTTTGCCTTTGATGACCCCTACAACACCTGTTCGGCCGATACCGGTCACAACTTCATCGCATCCGAAATCTTTCAACTTATCCGCGACCAGCGCGCTGGTACGGTGCGTTTCGAACAAAATTTCCGGATTTTCATGAATATCGCGTCGCCACGCGGTAATTTCATCTTGCAGTTCAGCAAAACGGTTCTTGACTGGCATTTTTTTCTCCTGCGATTTTTCAAGCGGCCGGCATGCGGCGTTCGACCATTTCAGCAAACCAAGAGCATCCTATCGGGATGATCTCGTCGTTAAAGTTGTATTCGGGGTGGTGCAGCCCGGCGCTATCGCCATTGCCCAAAACGATAAAAGCTCCGGGCCTCTCCTCGAGCATGAAAGAAAAGTCCTCGCCGCCCATGACCATCGGTGCCTCACCACAGCTGCCGCCAACCGAGATCGCGGCCTGAGCAGCATAACCTGTCTGTTCTTCCGCATTTATTGTGACTGGAACACCGTGTGTGTAGGTCGCTTTGGCGGACCCTCCAAAAGTCTTCGCGACGGACTGAGCGACCTCGCCTAGACGTTTCTCGATCAGATCGCGCATTTCATTGGAATGAGTTCTAACAGTCCCCCCCACACGCGCAGATTGGGGGATGACATTGAATGCATTTGAGGACGTTTCGACCGATGTCACCGACACAACTGCCTGTAAAGTCGGATCCACGTTTCGCGACACAATAGTCTGCAACGCTACAATCAGTTGGGAGAGCATAACCGTTGTATCAATGGTTTCATTCGGTTCTGCGGCATGTCCGCCCTGCCCTTCCAAATTGATTTCGAACTCATCTGCAGCAGCCAGCAATGGGCCGGATCGAATGGCGAATTGCCCCACCGGTAGCCCTGGTACGTTGTGCATGGCATAAACTTCCTGAATCCCAAAGCGGTCCATCAGACCGTCTTGGCACATAGCCTCAGCACCTTTGCCGCCTTCTTCGGCGGGTTGGAAAATAACAACTGCGGTGCCATCGAAGTTCCGCGTCTCAGACAGATATTTCGCCGCGCCCAAAACCATTGCCGTGTGGCCGTCGTGACCGCAGGCGTGCATCGCGCCGTCGACTTTCGATGCGTATTCCAAACCAGTTTGTTCCTGCATCGGCAAAGCATCCATGTCGGCGCGCAACCCAATAACAGAACCTTTTGTGTCAGTCTTGCCTTTGATGACACCCACCACTCCGGTTCGACCAATTCCGGTCACAACTTCATCGCAGCCAAACTCTTTCAGCCTCTCAGCGACCAATCCGCTGGTGCGATGAGTTTCATAAAGAATTTCAGGGTTTTGGTGGAAATCCTGTCGCCAACCAGTGATTTCCTGATGCATTTCGGTAAGGCGGTTTTTGATCGGCATTTGGGTCCTCAACTGTTGTTCAAACGACTGGCATTCGTCGTTCCACCAGTTCAGCAAACCAGCTGCAACCGGCGGGAATAGCGCCATCGTCGAAATTGTATTTTGGGTGGTGACACATTGCTGTGTCTCCATTTCCGATAAAGATGTAGGCTCCGGGCCTTTCTTCAAGCATGTAGGCAAAATCTTCTGACGGCATGATCGGCTCCGCATTGTCGTTTACTTTGCCTGCAACTGCCATAGCTGCTTCCGCTGCGTAAGTCGTTTCAGCCTCAGAATTCACGGTTACCGGATAACCCGGCGTCCACGTTACCTTAGCTGCGGCGCCGAAAGCCGAAGCAGTGTCTTCCGCAATTCGGAACACGCGCTCTTTGGCAATCGCTCGATACTCGTGGTCCAACGTTCGCACTGTGCCCTGCAGTCGAACGCTATGCGCAATGATGTTTGAGGCGACGCTGTCGGTTTCAAACGTTCCGACCGTCAGTACAACCCGTTTGATCGGATCGACTGTGCGGGACACTACTGACTGAAGGGCCACTACGATATGCGATGCAACCAGAGTTGTGTCGATCGCCTCATGGGGCGCAGCCGCATGACCGCCTTTACCAGTAACCGTAATGTCAAACTCGTCGGAAGACGCCATCAGTGCGCCGGGCCGAATTGCAAACTCACCGACCGGAACGCCTGGCGCGTTGTGCATGCCATAAACCTCTTGAATTCCCCATCGATCCATCAAACCATCCTTGCACATGGCAAGACCGCCCGCACCGCCTTCTTCAGCGGGTTGAAAAATCAACACCACGGTACCATCGAAATTCCGTGTTTCCGCAAGATACTGGGCCGCCCCCAACAACATGGACGTGTGGCCATCGTGACCACAGGCGTGCATCTTTCCTGGCACGGTTGAGGCATAATCGAGCCCGGTCGCCTCTTCGATCGGCAACGCGTCCATGTCGGCACGCAGCCCAATAACGCGATCCTTTGTATCCATCCGGCCCTTTATAACCGCAACAACGCCAGTTTTTCCGATACCCGGAGTGATATCGTCCACGCCGAAGTCCTTGAGGCGTTCAACGACAAACGCGGCAGTCTCATGAACGTCGTAGGAAAGCTCGGGATGGGCATGCAGATGATGGCGCCACTCGGTTATCTGATCATGCATTTCAGCAAGCCGGTTTTTTACGGGCATCTGTAATCTCCCTCTACAACGATCCAAAAGCGGATCAAATTCTCAAACGGTCCACCAGCTTTTGCATAAACACGTGGCCCGCGTCGAATTGGTCGACCGTAATGAATTCATTTGGCTGATGCGCTTGTGCAATATCACCGGGACCGCAAATTACTGCCGAGTACCCCGCTTCCTGAAATTGCCCTGCTTCGGTTCCATAGCTGACAACATGGGTTGCGTTATCGCCGGTCAAAGCACGCACTAAAGTTTCCGCCTCGCCGCCGCCTTCGGGCACCAGCGCAGGCACGGAAAAACTGTTTGAAACTTCGATCCGAGCGTCAGGATGCACGGCTTGCATTCTAGTTTCTGCGAGACGTACCTGTTCCATGTAAGCGTCTTTCCACTGGCTGACCTTTTCACCCGGAACCACCCTGAAATCCATCATGAAACGGCAATCCTTGGCAGTGATGTTGTGCGCAGTTCCGCCCTCGATCATGCCAACATGACATGTTGTCCAAGGTGGGTTGAAGACTGCCGCCAAATCGCTGGGAGGAGCGGACATGTTTTCCGAATTTCGGTGGTTGGCCCAATCGATCAAGGGAGCCGCTGCCATGATCGCGTTTACGCCCGTATGCATGATCGAGCTGTGAACTTCGTACCCGATCAAGTGCGTATCGAAACCAAAGCCACCTTTGTGGCCGGTAACGGCCTGCATCATCGAAGGCTCGCCCACGATCACCGCCGAACCTTTGGGCAATACTTTTTGCATAGCCTCAATCATCGGAGGAGCCCCCGTGCAGCCGACCTCTTCATCGAAGCTCAACGCCAATTGGAGCGGTCGCGAAACTCCCAAATGTTGCGCCTCGACAAGTGCCCAAATGGCGAGTGCGTCAAACCCCTTCATATCACAAGTTCCGCGCCCAAAGTACTTACCGTCGCGTTCCGTAACCACAAATGGATCGGTATCCCAAGGCTGTCCATCGATTGGAACAACGTCAGTATGCCCCGACAAAACCACGGCGCCTTCTTCATCAGGGCCTACATGCGCAAAGATCGCAGCCTTATGCGGCTGCTCTGGATCCGGCCAGATATGTGGTTCGATACCATTTGATTTCAGGTAATCCGCGACCCAGTTTACAAGAGGCAGATTGCTATCGCGGCTGACCGTTGGAAAAGACACAAGCCTGTCCAGCAGATCTTTGGGCGATAGTTTCATAGCACTCATACTCTTTTCTAAGCTACCCAATGCTCTTCGATCCATTTCGCTGGTTTGATGAAATGGCGCATATATCGTAAGCTGTTACTTTCCGTAGATTTTCGATCATGCCGAGCGGCCCAATAGGTGCGGATCGATCCGGCAGTGTGCCGTCGGGTCCATCGGCCCTCAATCGCGTTTTCAGGATCGTTGGCCCCGGCAAAGATTACGACCCTGGCTTTCTTCGGCCGCCTTGGAGTCATCACGAGGTTCAGTGGAAAGGCCCATACGCAATCATGGCTGAACTGTTGCACGGCCCATCGTGGAAAGAACTTGACGCCACCTGGCGCATTTTGCGTCACATAGCGTTGCTCGAATCGAAACTTCTCGGCGATTTTCTGAGGATCCTTTCGAAATGCCTGCTGCATTGGCGCAAGCTTCCCAACTGGAAACCGAAAAAGCGAAGTTTGGCCCAAACGCTCAAACGGAGTCGTCGGATTTCTGGACATCACAACATCGTCTTCGTCGCCAATTTCGAAAAAGATGTCCAACGATCCGGTAATAACGATGTCGAGGTCGAGAAACAATACAGGTCCACTCAATGAGCCGAGGTTCTTGCCCCACAAACGGGATTTTGGCCATTTTCCAATGACGCCAACCGGCATATCGTAATCAACCTCTGGCAAGTCTTCGCACAAGACTTCGGATCGCACTCCTTCCCGGGAATCTGTGAAGCAAGTAAAGCTGAAAGGAGGTGTTATATTGCGCGCCACCATCCCATACAGCCGATTGATATAATTCGGACCGTATTTGGTGCCCCAATTGATACAAATTATTTGCTTCTTCATGGTGCCCTAGTAACCGCTATCGGTTTCCAGCACAAAGTGTCCAGGTTCAACCTCGCGATATTTCGACGGCTCGGGCGTGTGACCGATGGGGTGTATTGGCGACGGTATTGGCTTAAAGTTCAAATCTTTCTCAGATTTGCGCTTGTTCGGATCGGCGATAGGAACGGCTTTCATCAGCGCCTGAGTATAGGCGTGCTGCGGATTTTCGAAGACACGCGCACGAGGCCCTAGCTCGACGATCCTGCCAAGATACATGACACCGACCTGATGGCTGACCCGTTCAACCACAGCCATATCATGGCTGATGAACAGATAGCTGAGGCCAAGTTCGGATTGTAGCTCCATCATCAGGTTCAACACCTGAGCCTGAACCGATACATCCAACGCGGACACAGCCTCATCGGCTACAATCAACTTGGGATTAAGGGCTAAAGCGCGGGCAATGGCGATACGCTGTCGCTGACCGCCTGACATCTCGTGCGGAAAACGGCGCATAAAACTGCGCGGCAGTTGTACTTTGTCGAATAATTCGGCAACCCGATCCTGTAATTCAGACCCAGATGCAACACCATAGTTGCGCATAGGCTCGGCAACTTGGTCGACCAACTGCATCTGCGGGTTCAGTGACGCAAATGGATCCTGGAATATCATCTGCATGTCCAGACGTGCCTTGCGCAGACCTCTATGATCCAACTTCATGATGTCGACACCATCCAATTCGACCTCGCCTGACATCGGTTCAACCAATCGCAGGATCGACCGGCCAGCCGAAGATTTGCCGCAACCGGACTCTCCAACAAGGCTAAGTGTTTGTCCCCTGTTCAGAGTAAATGACACGTCCTCGACCGCATGCACGTTCGAAATCGTGCGTCGTAAAAGACCACCTTTGACTGGAAAGCGCGTTGTTAGATTTCTAACGGTCAGCAAGACATCCTCAGTGCCGGGTATTGGAGCGATTTTCTGCCCCTCGACGCCAAGAAGTTTCATCGGTTCCGGCGCAGCTTTGCCTTGCATTTCGCCAAGCTTGGGCACGGCGGCCAACAAAGCTTTGGTGTAATCATGCTGCGGGTTTTCGAAGATTTCTTTTACCGGTCCTTCTTCAACTTTGTTGCCGCGGAACATAACGACGACCCGGTCCGCCATCTGGGCAACAACCGCCATGTCGTGGGTAATAAACATTACTGCAGTGCCGGTTTCGCGCTTCAACCTGTCCATCAGCGCAAGAATCTCAGCCTGAATGGTTACATCCAAGGCCGTAGTCGGCTCGTCTGCGATCAGAAGGCGCGGCTCACATGCCATGGCCATGGCAATTACGACGCGCTGGCGCATTCCGCCTGATAACTCATGGGGATATTGTTTGAGCCGACGCTCTGGTTCAGGAATGCGAACCTGGCGAAGCAACTCCAACGCGCGATCTTCGGCCTGCGATTTCGACAGATTCTTGTGAATGCGCAAGCCTTCGGTCAATTGTCGACCTACAGTGAAAACCGGGTTCAGGGCCGTCATCGGTTCCTGAAAGATCATTCCAATCTCGTTGCCACGAATCTGTTTCATCAGATCCTGGTCAGCTTTGGACAGATCCATTTCCTCTCCGTCACGGCGATCAAACAGCAATTCACCGCCTGCAATCTCGCCACCACCGAACTCCACAAGCCGCATCAAGGACAGCGAAGATACTGATTTGCCGGATCCCGATTCGCCAACGATACAAACGGTTTCACCCGGTTTGACCTCGAATGAAACGTCTTCGACGCCAACCACGGGGCCGTCTTTGGTCTGGAACTCGACCCGAAGTTTTCTGATCTGTGCAATAGGCTGGTCCAGCACGTACCCGCTCCCCTAGGCAAGCTTTTTACTCGAATGCCCGACGCTAAGGCCGCAACGTAGGCAAAGTCAAACCCGTAGCTAATTTTCCCTACGGCAACACTTGCTTTTTTCCGAAACTCTGTTTCGATAACTCGCGTAACCGTTTGGGGAAAACAAGCCATCAAAGAAATGCGCGCTGATTTTGCGATTCATAATCAGCATCTTAACCCGATTACGGCAACGCCAAATCCGCAGGCTTTGCGGAGATAATCGAGACACGTAAGTGTCCAACATGGAGTGTATTATGAAGATCAAAACCCTTCTGCTTGGTGCGATTGCAAGCACGGCGATGGCCCCGATGGCCTTTGCCGAGCGCGGATCGGACGGCAATGTCAGCATTATTTATTGGCAGGCGCCATCGATCCTGAACCCGTTTCTTTCCGGCGGCACCAAGGATGTAGAATCGGCTTCTCTGGTAATCGAGCCGCTCGCTCGTTATGACCAAGATGGCAATATGGTGCCGTATCTGGCCGCAGAAATTCCTACCGTGGAAAACGGCGGTGTTAGCGAAGATCTGACCTCGATCACTTGGAAGATTGCGCCGGGAATCACTTGGTCTGATGGCACACCGTTTACCTCAGCGGACGTTAAATTCACGGCTGATTACTGCATGCATCCCGAAGGTGGCTGTGCTCAGGTAACCAAATTCGAAGGCGTAACCGCGGTCGAAGCTGTGGATGATCTGACCGTCAAAGTTACCTTCGACGCGCCGACCCCCTTCCCCTACGGCCCGTTCGTGGGCGGTGAAAGCCCCATCATTCAGGCGGCACAATTCGCCGATTGTCTTGGTGCAAAAGCGCCCGAATGCACTGACCAGAACTTTAACCCAATTGGCACTGGTCCGTTCGTGGTCACCGAGTTCAAACCAAACGACGTGATCACCTTTGCGGCAAACGACAATTATCGCGATCCGGCTAAACCCGCGTTTGCGAGCGTTACTTTCAAAGGTGGCGGCGATGCAACAGCAGCTGGTCGTGCGGTTATGGAAACCGGTGAGTTTGACTATGCATGGAACCTGCAGCTCGCCCCTGAAGTGATCGCGCAGATGCAAGAGGGCGGCAAAGGTACTCCGGTCGCTGGCTTCGGTCCATTGGTCGAGCGCATCATGCTGAACCAGACAAACCCCTCACCTGACCTGCCGGAAGGCGAGCGTTCGACAGCAGTGCATCCGCATCCGTTCCTATCGGACCCTGCTGTATATAAAGCCATGTCGCTTGCAATCGACCGGCCACTGCTCGTCGAGATTGGCTATGGCCAGGCTGGCAGGGTCACCTGTAACTGGGTTCCTGCTCCTGCGGCGTTCAATTCGGAGTCTATGACTTGCGATACGCCGGACATCGAAGGCGCCAAGAAACTGTTAGACGATGCAGGTATTGTTGACTCTGATGGCGATGGCGTTCGCGAAAAGGACGGCGTTCCTTTGAAGATCGTATATCAGACCTCTACCAATGCCGTCCGTCAGGACTTCCAGGCATTGATAAAAGAGTGGTGGAGCCAGATCGGTATCGAAACTGAGCTACGTAACATCAACGCGTCCGTCTTCTTTGGCGGTGACCCCGGTTCGCCTGATACATTCCAGAAGTTCTATGCTGACGTTGAGATGTATGCGAACACCTTTAACGGAACAGACCCGCAGTCCTATTTGGGCAACGGCCTGTGTGACAAGGCTCCTCGCCCTGATACACAATGGCAGGGTGAGAACATCAGCCGTTTCTGTAACGAAGAGTTCGACAAACTGCACGGCCAACTGGCCGAAACCGCTGGTCTGGAAGCCCGTGCTGAGATCGCGAAGCAGTTGAACGACATCATGGTTCAAAATGGCGGCATGATTCCGCTTGTGCATCGTGGTCGTCTTTCGGCGCACGCAAACACGCTGGGTGGCGTTGTCCTGAACGTTTGGGACAGTGAACTGTGGAACATTGCGGACTGGTACCGCAAGACTGGTTCATAAGCGTTAATCTTGCGAAGCCGCGCCCCGACTCATATCGGGGCGCGGTCATTTGCACACCACTCCAACAAGAAGACGCATATAAAGGCGCCTCTTAATGCTCAACTTTACAATCAGACGTTTGGTTCTTGCAGTTCCCACGCTGCTATTTATCAGTCTCGTCATTTTCCTGCTGCTGGAGCTTGCCCCCGGCGACCCGATGGCGCAGGTTCCACTTACTGTTCCACCCGAAGTTAAAGAGAAGATGCGCGAGGCGTTAGGTCTCGGCCAGCCGATGCATATTCGTTTCTGGAAATGGATCGTACAGTTCTTCTGGATAGAGCCACAGGTGCTGATTGACTCGATATTCGGCACAACGTTTTCCGAAGGCGATCTACGCGTGATTTCGTGGCAGACCCGTTCACCTGTTATGGACATCGTCGTTCAGCGTATCCCGCAAACCCTGTGGGTAGTCGGCACCGCTTACGTCGTTGCCATCCTGATAGCCCTGCCAATCGGCATCTATTCCGCATATCGCCAGTATTCCTGGTTCGACCAAATGGGTACATTTGTTTCCATGGTCGGATTTTCGGTTCCGCCGTTCTTTTCGGGCGTCCTAGTGATTGTTATCTTTTCCGTCCAACTTGGCTGGTTTCCGTCGATCTATGACACGACCCACGTTGTAAACGACTGGGACAGTTTCGTCGTTCAATTGAAGCAGATGATCATGCCGGTGATGGTGCTGGCACTTCAGATCACCGCTCAGCTCAGCAGATTCATGCGCGCTTCGATGCTGGACAACCTTAACCAAGATTACGTGCGCACAGCCCGTGCCAAGGGTTTGAGTGAATACACCGTTGTAATGGTTCACGTCCTGCGCAACTCGATGATACCTGTTGTAACTGTAATCGCACTTGGTATTCCCGCCATCTTTGGCGGTGCGATTATCACCGAACAGGTCTTCAAAGTGAATGGAATTGGTCAGTTGCTGATTGGGGCGATTCAGGCCAACGACTTGCCCATGGTGCAAACACTGACCTTCATCTTTGCAGTGCTAATCGTGTTGTTCAATCTGATCGCGGATGTGCTCTATGGCATCCTGGACCCGAGGATTCGCTATGACTGATCATGATCGTACCGATACGCTCGTCCCGGACGAAGGGCTTGCCCCAGCCTCGACCGCCCTTCCAACAACAGATGTAATGGAGGAGTTAACTACCCCACCGCGCAGCCAATGGCGCGATGTTTGGGACCAGTTCAAAACCCACAAAGGGGCGATGATCGGCGCAATCCTCTTTATTTTCATCGTCGCCGCTGTTTATCTGGGACCTTACCTTTGGACAATCGATCCCACACAGATCGACATCCGCGCGCGCAATCAGGGTCCAAGCCTGGCGCATCCTTTCGGAACGGATCAGCTGGGCCGCGATATCATGGCGCGCATGATGTCGGGTGGGCAAACGTCAGTTTCTGTGGGGATCACCGCAATGCTGCTGGCACTGTTTCTGGGCTCATTTATCGGTGTATTGGCAGGGTTCTTCAGACGCCTGGACGGACCTCTCATGCGTCTGACGGACCTTTTTCTTGCGTTACCTCTGCTGCCCCTGCTTCTGGTGATGATGTTGTTATTTCGCGAGCCCTTGTCCGCTGCTTTCGGGCTGGAACGTGGAATATTTATCCTAATAGTTTGTGCCATCGGCATAACCTCTTGGATGCCCACGGCTCGCATCGTGCGTGGTGACGTTTTGGCCATCAAAGAGCGCGAATTCGTCCTAGCCGCAAGATCCATCGGGACAAGCAATTCTCAGATTATCACACGGCACATCCTACCCAATGTATTGTCGCCTATTATGGTTTCAGCGACACTTGGCATTGCTACAGCGATCATCACCGAAAGCGCCCTGTCTTTCCTTGGCCTTGGGTTTCCACCAGATTTCCCAACATGGGGACGGCTGTTGTTCGACGGAGTTGACTATCTCCAGCAATACCCCGAGCGCGTTTTCTGGCCGGGACTGGCGATCTCACTTACAGTGCTGAGCGTAAATTATCTTGGGGACGGTCTGCGCGACGCCCTTGATCCACGCATTCGGGGACGCTGATAATTAGTCGGCGCGCCTTAGCGCGCCGGCGCACAAAATGATCAGAACTGCCAATGGGATCAGCACCGCGAATGCCAACCGCAGGGTCAAAAGCTCGGCCAAAAACCCGATCAATGGCGGCCCAATCAAAAGACCTCCGTATCCCAACGTCGCAACGCTTGCGATAGCTTGACCCGGGGGTAAATAAGGATCGTTGGCTGCGCGACTAAATGCCAAAGGCATGATCACTGCATAACCTACGCCCATCAATGCGAACCCAACCAGCGCCAACTCTGCACTAGAAGACGAAACTACGGCGGATACGCCGACAGCCGCGCTAAAGCCCCCGAATCTGGCAGATGCTACAGGGCCGAACCGAGCTATCAAAAAGCCACCGGCCAGTCGGAATGCCACCATGGTGACCGAGAATACCGCGTAACCCAATGTGGCCACGCTTTCGGTCGCTCCGGTAACATCACGCATAAATATCGCACCCCAGTCGGCAACGGCGCCCTCACCAAGCGCCCCGCATAGCGCAGCAACACCGACAAGCACCAACGCCCCGGATGGGAGGGCGAACACCCTACCGTCTGCCTGTTCAGATCTCTTGGATTCCCAATGCACCCAGGACATGGTTAGAGCAAATGCCACGACAATTCCTCCGGCGAAAAGAAAGTGCTGCAATACAGTTAGTTGTACTTGAACCGCGGCGTAGCCGCTAAGCGCCCCAAGTCCGGCCCCAAGGCTCCACATTGCGTGAAACGAAGACATTAGCGGCTTATCATAGGCTTGCTCTGTTTCTGCAGCCCAAGCGTTCATGGCTACATCCATTGATCCGTGAAAAGCGCCAAACACGAAAAGAAAAATTGCCAGCGCCCAGAAACTGTCGGCATAGGCAAGAAGAATCAAAGATAATGTGTAAAGGACGGCAATCACCCGAGTAATTGCAACCGCGCCGAACCGATCGGTCAGCCGTCCAGTGACGGGGAATGAACAAACTGCGCCAGCTGCCATGAAAAGCAGGCCATAACCCAATTCTTCATGGCTTAGGTTCAGATGATCGCGAACCGCCGGAATGCGTGAAGCCCAAATGCCGAACAATGCACCGTTCAATATGAACATGGCCGACACGGCGCGCCACGCAGTAAATACACTGATCAATTTTTTACCTCGCGTTACACGCCTGTCAAAAGTTATTGCAGCACATGTAAGGGTTGGTAAATGGGCTTTATTCCAGCCGACGGCGAATTCTACGAACCGCATACCAGACCACCAAAACAACCGGTACGGTTACCGCGGCGGTGAGCATCTCTTTACTGATCCCAGCCCGCGTCAGAGGGTACAGAAGGTAGCTTACGAGCGAAACCGCATAATAACTGATCGCCACAACCGATAGGCCTTCGACCGTATGCTGTAATCGCAAAGCCAGATCAGCACGCCTGTCCATGCTGGTCAGCAAGGCCTGGTTCTGGGCACTGCGTTCCACATCCACCCGCGTTCGCAATAATTCTCCTGCCCGGATCGCCCGGTCTGACAAGGTTTGCAGTCGCCGTTCCGTTGATTTTACAGTCCGGATCGCGGGTTCGTACCGACGCATCATAAAATCGGCAAAGCTCTGCCCGCCATAAAACCGATCCTCGCGCAGAACCTCGATCCGTTGATTGACTATGGCTTCATAGGCGCCCGTTGCGCCAAAGCGAAAAGCACACCGAGCCGAGACAGTTTCAAGTTCGGTCGAAGTTGACAAAAGCTGCGGCAACAATTTGTCTGGATGAATATCGTCATCCGTCATTTCAATCATCAGCTCGGTCAGCCGTTTATCCAACTCGCCTATGCGAGGCATCATCTGTTTGACCCTGGCAAAACCCAGCATCGACATCGCCTTGTAGGTTTCGATCTCGCACAATCGTTGAATGATGCGGCCTGTTCTGCGCTGACCAGCTTCGGGCGCGACGAACAGTGCGAACCGCATGTGTCCGGCTGGGTCGATGCGAAAATCGCTTGCGCAAATTGCAGAATTATCCAAAACGCACGCCACAGCTAGGCTTTCCGGTTCGAACCAGTCGCTCAGTTCGGCTTTGACCGTTTCGTCCTGCGGGCGCTCAACAACCCGGACCATGGCCGAAGTCACTCGTTGACCAGGGCTGGCGGCCAGCCAATCCGAAGGGAACACTTCGAAGTCTGCGGGATTGAAAGCGCGTTCGCTGACATTTTGGGTAATTGCAGTATATGTCACGAATTCTGTGTGTTGTTCCCATTTAAGCCAATGCCGCCCAATCTGGCCTGCATAATGGGTGGCGCCGGGCTTCGGGTGCGGTGCGCCGTGTCGGTCAAGTAAATCGCTCAGATGAGCCAGGTCTTCACCCTGATCCCTGGCTACGGCTTCAACGGGCTTTTTGATTGCCAAAAACACCACAGTGCACGGCGCTTGAGCCACGGGGAAAGGTCTTGCGTGCAACTCGTTGGCCAGCGCATAGCGCAAAGGATGGTCCTGGATCGGTGTCATGTGTTACTCCGTGGAACTTAGCAAACTATACGCATCCTTTTGAATTCATCAATTCTCTATTTATTTTCATATACTTACATGAATACCACGGCATACATACGGCTATCTCATTGATTTGGCTCCCAGAGCTCGATTGGATTGCCTTCAGGGTCATGGATACGCGCGAATTTTCCAACCTCGCTATTCCATTCGGCGCGGGTCTCAACTGCGATTCCTGCAGCTTTCAGTTGATCAATCATCGCCTTCAAATCATCGACGCGGAAATTGATCATCCATTGCTGGTCGGCGTTGCCAAAATACTCGGTATTCTCGGCGAATGGGGCAAAGACTGTGTATCCCTCGCGCTGTTTCCAAGGCTCGGGGTCGTAGTGATTTACGCCAAGATGTTCTTCGTACCAAGCGCTTAGTGCTTTTGGGTCGCGGGCCTTAAAGAAAATGCCTCCGATTCCGTTGACTGTTTGCATTGGTCACCTCCTGTTTCGCAAGGGTACTACGGACCCGCCAAAACAAAAAAAGGCGCCCTTGACGGGGCGCCTTTCGGGATTTGGCTGAGCCGACTATCAATCTACCATCGGCAACAGTTTATCGAGCGAGGCTTTGGCGTCACCGTAAAACATGCGGGTGTTCTCTTTGAAGAACAGCGGGTTCTCGATACCCGAATACCCCGTTCCCTGACCACGCTTCGACACGAACACCTGCGTGGCCTTCCAGCATTCAAGAACCGGCATCCCCGCGATGGGGCTGTTGGGATCTTCCTGAGCGGCAGGGTTCACGATGTCATTCGAGCCGATAACAATGGCCACATCAGTATCCGGGAAATCCTCGTTAATCTCGTCCATTTCCAGAACAATGTCATACGGTACCTTCGCCTCGGCCAGCAACACGTTCATGTGGCCCGGCAGGCGACCGGCAACGGGGTGGATAGCAAAACGCACCTCTTTGCCCTTTGCGCGCAGCTTGCGGACCAGCTCTGAAACCGACTGCTGTGCTTGCGCCACGGCCATGCCGTAACCGGGGATAATTATGATGCTGTCCGCATCGTTCAAGGCTGCAGCTACCCCATCAGCGTCAATGGCCACCTGTTCACCTTCTACTTCCATCTGAGCGCCTTGCGGACCGCCAAAACCACCAAGTATCACGCTGACAAAATGCCGATTCATCGCCTTACACATGATGTAGGACAGGATCGCACCTGACGAGCCAACAAGCGCACCAACCACGATCAGCAAGTCGTTGCCCAACGAGAATCCAATCGCCGCTGCCGCCCATCCCGAATACGAGTTCAGCATGGAAACCACGACTGGCATGTCGGCGCCACCAATACCCATAATCAAGTGATAACCGATGAACAGAGCTGCCAGTGTCATCAGAAACAGTGGGAAGAAGCCACCCGAGTTTGTGTACCAGATCAGGCATATGAACGACAATGCCGCAGCACCCGCGTTCAATGCATGGCCACCCGGTAGTTTTGTCGCAGCTGACGTCACTTTGCCCGCCAGCTTGCCGTAGGCCACAACCGAACCGGTGAAGGTAATTGCACCGATAAAAATGCCCAGGAACAGTTCAACGTGCAGGATCGCCAATTCCGCCGAGGTTTTCTTTGCAATTAACTTGGCAAATGCGCCCAGATCGGAAAGATCTGCTTCCTTCGCCGTATCCGCTATGGCCATAACTTGCGCTACGTTGCCGATCTCAAAATGCGCGTTAAAGCCAACGAATACCGCCGCCAGGCCAACTAGCGAGTGCATAGCGGCCACAAGCTGCGGCATCTCGGTCATTTGAACGCGCTGAGCGACGTATTGACCGATTAAACCACCGCCAACGATCAACAGTATCGACAGCAGCCACAGGCCGGACCCTGGGCCAACAAGCGTTGCGAATACAGCCAATGCCATGCCCACGATACCGTACCATACCGCGCGCTTGGCACTCTCCTGGTTCGAAAGACCACCCAGCGAAAGGATGAAAAGAACAGCCGCGACAACATAGGCGGCAGTGGTGAAACCAAATTCCATCTACCCGGCCTCCTTAAGATTTCTGGAACATGGCGAGCATGCGCCGGGTTACGAGGAAGCCACCGAAGATGTTGATCCCGGCCATGAATACCGAGAGTGCCGCCAGCAGAATAACCATAAATGATCCTGATCCAATCTGCATCAACGCCCCAACAATGATGATCGACGAGATGGCATTTGTAATCGCCATCAGTGGTGTGTGCAGGCTGTGTGAGACATTCCAGATCACCTGAAAGCCCACAAAAATGGCCAGCACGAAAACAATAAAATGCTGCATGAAGCTGGCCGGAGCGACCAACCCTACCAGCAGCATCAGCGCGCCACCCACGCCAAGCAGGGTAAACTGCTGCTTGGTCTGGGCCTTGAAG
>NZ_JBXWRL010000061.1:0-27653 GCF_059612885.1 Ruegeria sp. YKSD179
CCGGGCCGATCGATAAGTTATGCAAATTGAACTTTGATTACCGCGCAAGTCAAATAGGATAGTAGGCTCAAATGGAAAATGTCGATCCAATAAGGGCTCGTGGTCGTTTCGGCGTTAGCCGAGAGCAATGGCTAGCGGCAGCACTGGATGCTCTTGAGCACGGCGGTGTAGGCGCGGTGCGGGTGAAGCGGTTGGCTGAAACTATCGGTGTGAACAAAAGCGGATTCTATTTTCACTTTAAGGACCGACAAGCACTTTTGGCTGCATTGCTCGAATATTGGGGTAGTTTGGAACAGGGACCTGTCGAAGTTTTGGACAGCAACCCATTGGAAACGCCGGTTGAAGCTCTGAAAGCAATCGCAGAAACCGTTGATCTCAAAGACCTTGCTAGACACGACGCATCAGTTCGGCAGTGGGCTAAACAGGATGAAGCCGTTGCCCAAGTTTACGAAAAAAAAATGCAAGAGCGACTTCAGCTGGTCAGGTCACTGTTTCAAGCACTTGGATTTGAAGGTCTGTCGTGCGAGGTGCGTGCACGCACTTTCGTCGGCTTCACTTCAGCAGAACGCGATCTTTTCCGAGACCAATCCACTTCGGAGCGCGCTGAACTGAGAAACGCCCGCATCGAGTTACTGATCTCTGAATTATAGACACTAGTGTTGACTAAAATCTACGACTTGCTAGGCTGAACCGGTGTTCCATCAATTTTTCCGGAGGGAGCGGCATGCGAAAAGTCTCGTTGATTTGTACTTTGGCGGGGTTAGCAATGATCTGGAGCAGTGGTACGCCTTTTGCGCAATCAGTTCCCGGTCCTAGCGAACCAAGCCACAACGGCGACGTCTATTACCCGGGAACGGAAGCACTTGGGGCTGAGGAGATACGTGTCACGGTTTGTGGCAGCGGCATGCCGACTGTGCGGCCGAAACAGGCGGCGGCTTGTTTTCTTGTCGAACTGGGCAATGGTGACAAGGTTCTCTTCGATATCGGAGCACAGTCCATGGCTAGGATTTCCGCGATGAAAATACCTTACGATTACCTCGACAAGGTTTTCATCGGACATCTTCACCTCGATCACATGGCCGATTTGCCTTCACTCTGGATCGGCGGCCTGAAAGCAAATCGCACTTTCCCTTTGCGTATTTGGGGGCCAAGCGGCCCGACACCGGAACTGGGCACCAAAGCGATGATGGAGCATATGGAAAAAATGTACGCTTGGGAGGTGCAATCGATCATAGGCAAACTTGACGATCGCGGCCTCCGATTGGAAGTGAATGAATTTGACTACAAGGGTGTTAACGCGATCATCTTTGAAGAAAATGGTGTTGTCGTGCGATCCATCCCCGCAGTGCACGCAATTGATGGGTCGGTAAGCTTCATTCTCGAATGGAATGGTATGAAGGTGGCCTATTCAAGCGACTCGTCGCCGACACATTGGTGGGTCAAACATACCAAAGGGGTGGATCTTTCAATCCACGAGAGTTTCGCGCCGCCCGCTACGCTGATTGAAAAACAGAACTATTCGCCGGATTTCGCGTTGTTGCTCGGGACGTTGTTACATACGTCGCCCAGCCAGTTCGGAAAACTCATGGCTGAAACCCAGCCGCGCATGGCCGTCGGGTATCACTTCTTCAACGATCACGACACATTGCCAACTCAGCTAGAAGAAATCCGGAAAGTGTATGACGGACCACTGGCCATGGCGCAGGATTATATGGTGTTTAATGTCACAAAGGACGATATCAAAGTCAGGATGGCCGTAGTGGACGGGGAAATTTGGCCTTCACCGCCAACACGCCCCAAAGTGGCTGAAGACAAGAGCGAAGAAATCCTTTCAGAGTTTATCTTGTCTGGTGACTATTTCATGGAGGAACTTTTGACTGATATCTGGGCGGAAACTGCTGCCGAGTTCGGCAGCGACGCGCAGCTACCTCCGGGTGGGTTGGCCGGTTTAGGACAGAAATAGTGTTGAGCGAGAAATACGGCGCACTTTATCCCGGCCTGTGGGTGGTTCAGCCGATGCAGAAGCTTTTGGGCATGCACCACGGTCGCGTCGAACAGTTCCCACATCGCGAACTAATGACTCCTGAAGAAGCACGTCTCAAAGCCCAAAGTCACTGAGGTTTCGAGAATTGAGCTGCCCAACTGGCGGCTCGTCTTCTCTAGAAATCAAAACAGCGAAACGAGTTGACCCATGAAACGAACCATTTTGAAACTTGCCTGTGCAACAATAACCGTACTCGCTTCGAAGCAAGCCATCGCGGAGCCAATTCCGCTCGCCGGTCAAAGCGAAACAGATTGGCGTCATACTCTTGCGATCTATGCGTTCCTGCCTGCGAGAACCAGCGGAGACTCAACGGTTGCAGGAGTGACCGTCCCACTGGACCTGGATTTTGGCGACGCGCTGGAGCTCCTCGATTTCGCCGCAGCCGGTCGATACGAAGCCTGGCGCGGCGATTGGGGTTTCATAATTGATGCCAACTATGTTTCGCTTGAAGCCGATGGGAGCTTGCCCACACCTGGAAGCGCTCCGTTCAGCGCTGATATTCGCCAGGAATGGCTGGGTTTACTCGCGGCGTACAAGGCCGTTGACGCGATCGGGGGTAACGGGCAGCGCTACGCCATCGATCTGCAGGCTGGCGCGCGCTACAACTCGTTGCGCCAGGAGATAACGGTAACATCTCCGGCACCAATACCGGTTTTGGGCGGCGATGAAGGCTGGTGGGAACCCGTAATCGGCGCACGCGGCACTTGGGTGCTCAACGAGCGATGGACCGCAATTGCATCCTTGGAACTTGGCGGCTTTGGCGCAGGCGGTAACGACCTGCAAGTCGGAGCTAATGTTGGTGTGGATTGGCGTCCGTGGGAGACAACTTCGCTGTTCTTTGGGTGGCGATATTTCAGCATGGACTACAGCGACACGCTGTCCACAGGGGCGTTCGAATATGACGTCGATCAGCACGGGCCGGTTCTTGGTGTCAAGTTCAGATTCTGATTTGCAGCCCAGATCAAAGCATACTCTGCACTCCGGCCAACGGCGGGTATGTCCGCAACTCTGCCGTTCAGCAGATTTTAGCGAACGTCCGCTGCCGTTAAATGTAGACCTTCGGGCGAAATTTCTCGGAATGACCACCAACAATGACCGCTATCCGTTCCTAAGCCGCCATCTGACTGAAAGACTCAGATGACTGCCTCGAGCCCGAAACAGACATCACAAGCCCAAATATAAGCTTAACCCACCCCGTTGCTGTGCGCAGAACACTTATTTGATTAAATTACGCCGTAGCTGAAACTATGGCAGCAGGTATTGGCACTCTCCAGGGAGCAACTGAACCGAACTCTGCCTGCACTGCCCTGGCTATCGCTGCCCTAATCGCAGAAGCGTTTTCGGCAGGCTGTGATCTAAGCAAAAGCGCACCTCTTACGGTGCCATCGTGAAAATAGTCAAAGGGAGTGGCGGGGTCTGAAACTTCCCAAACGCTACTTGAAGATCGCATATGAGGTTCAGTAAATCCGGCTGCTATCAAAATCGGATATGCGTATTCAGGGTTTGCGAAAGCATGAAGAGGTGGCCCAGGAGGCAAAGAAACGTCTTTACTCCCAAATCTTTCAATGGCTCCAAAAACTATCCGGAATGCGGCTGATGTCTCGGGTGATTCCCAAACTGAGTAAACAAAGCGGCCACCTGGTTTCAGTACTCGTTTTGCCTCCTTTATTGCTGCTTCAGCATTTGGGATGTGAAGAATGCCGAACCCCATTGTGACAGCATCGAACGAATTGTCTGCGAAAGGCAAAGTGGTTGCATCACCTTCTACAAAATCCACCATCGGCACTTCCCGACGTGCAATTTTGAGCATTGCCGGAGAGAAATCTAAACCGATAACTTCAGCCCCGGCAGTTGCGAGCCCCTTTGCAACAATTCCCTGGCCACAACAAACATCAAGCGCAACGGAACCGTTCGTTACAAGTGAGGTTTCCACAATGTCAGCGACGCATTGTTCTGCCGCCGAGGCAAACCCCTCTGCATAGGCTTTTGCCGTTTGTGGCTCTGACCAGCCCTTTAACTCGGCTTTGCCGAACTCAGCAAAATTTTCCATTTCAATCTCCAGTCGCCATCGAGGGAGACGCTAACATCAGAAAAACTCAAAATCTAATCTTCCGTTTGGCGTTGCCGACGTGAAACATTTGACGATTTCACAGAAGGCAACTTTGCCGGCACAGCAAACGCTCGACGATATCGTGGGGCAGCTTCGCCCACGAAGGCGAAGATTGGTAAGTATGGTCCATTTCTAAGCTGGATTTTATCATGTCACAACGAATTGCGGTGATACGAGCATGTAGCTGCCGCAAACCAGTGCTTGCTCAACCTGTTCTACAATTTCATCGATTTTTGATGCAGTAAGCGTTCCGCTTTCGTGAGCATACTTTGCCATGTTGCGGACCACTCCCAAGAGACGACCGTCCACATCTGCATTCGCAAAGATTGAAATTTGGACGTTCTGATAGCCTGCTTCCAGAAACGTGCTGTATAGCTTCCTGCCCATGTCCGAGGTTCAGCAGGCATGCGATGCTGCTTTCACGAAAGCACGCCAAGCATCGTGCTCAACCGGCTCAGCGACCATCATGTACCAGTCTCCGTCAACCGCGTGTGCAAGGCCACCTGGTCGAAGTACCCTACGAAACTCTTTCAGAGTTTGGACTGGGTCGTCGACATACATCATCGTGTTGCGCGCGGTTACCAAGCTGGGCACATAGTACTTAGGCTACTTGCGTCGCTCTTTTGCTCCACCTTAACTGGAGAGTCGGGTTTTCTTTGCATCTGTTGCGTTGAAACCAACGCGCGAGTCACCTACATCAGCGTCGCGTGTAGAATGAGGAGGTTCAAATGGCAGGGACCATCGAGAAAGAAACGTTTTCTTTTCAGACAGAAGTCGGTCAACTTTTGGAAATTGTTGCGGGCTCGCTTTATTCCAACCGCGAAGTGTTTCTACGGGAGCTCGTCTCTAACGCCTCTGATGCTTGTGACAAGCTGCGCTACGCAGCCCTGACGGATGCGAAGCTGGCGCCATCACAGGACTTCGCAATAACGCTTGAGTTCGACACAAAAGCCAAGACGTTGTCTATCTCTGACAACGGGATTGGCATGAACCATGCTGACTTGTTGGAAACACTAGGAACCATAGCCAAGTCCGGCACTGGTGCTTTCATCGAGGCGCTAAAGGCTGAAGAAAAAGATGCCCCAGGTCTAATCGGTCAGTTTGGTGTTGGTTTCTACTCGGCCTTCATGGTCGCCGCCAAAGTTGAAGTGCTGACCCGTAGGGCCGACGAGGATGAGGCCTGGCTCTGGTCGTCCGACGGCAAAGGGTCTTTCACGATCGAGGCGGCGCAGCGCGACACCAACGGAACCACGGTCACCTTGCACCTCAAAAAAGACGCCAAGGAATTCGCTGAAGAAGCCCGCATTAGACATATTATCAAGACATATTCCGAGCATATCAGTTTTCCTGTGAAGCTGGGGGAGGAAACGCTCAACGCTGCGGAAGCGCTCTGGACGCGTCCGGCTAAAGACATATCAGAAGAGCAGTATACCGAATTCTATCGCCACAGCTCACATGCCTACGACGCCCCCTGGCATGTGATCCACAATAAGGTGGAGGGGACGCTCAATCACACCAGCTTGCTTTTTGTGCCCTCCACCCAACCTTTTGATCTTTTCGACGCCGAGCAAAAAAGCCACGTGAAGCTTTATGTAAACCGCGTCTTCATCTCCGAAACGACAAAGGACCTTGTCCCAGCATACCTCCGTTTCTTGCGCGGTATCGTAGATAGCCAAGACCTCTCTCTAAACGTCTCCCGCGAGATGCTTCAAACCGACCCGAAGCTAGCCAAGATCAAGTCCCAGGTCACAAAGAAAGTCCTCAGTGAGTTGAAGAAAAAGGCTACCAAGTCGCCGGAAGACTACGCGAAGTTTTGGGGTAATTTTGGCGCAGTGTTGAAAGAGGGTCTGGTTGAAGATCCTAGCTTGCGCGACCGCATTCTTGAGGTCTGCCGTTTCGCCTCCACGGGGGAGGATGCTCTCACTAGCTTCGTTGACTACGTTTCTCGAATGAAAGAAGGGCAGGAAGCAATTTTCTACATCGCAGGAGAGAACGCCGCCAAGCTCGCGCAATCACCCCATTTGGAGGGCTTCACGGCTAAGGGCGTCGAGGTGCTGCTTCTGTCCGACCACGTAGACGAGTTTTGGCTGCAGCACATTACCGAGTTCGATGGCAAACCGCTCAAGTCAATCACTCGTGGCGCAGCAGACCTGGATAATGTCAAAACCGAAGAGGCAAATCCAGACGAAGATAAGACGAAGGACGCGGATCTCGCTGCCTTGATCGCCGCGATCAAAGTGGAACTGGGCGAGACAGTCAAAGACGTGCGCCCGTCGAAACGCCTGACAGACAGCCCGGTCTGCCTCATCGCTGATGAAGGTGACATGGATGTCAATCTGGAACGCCTGCTCAAACGTCATGGTCAACTGGAGCATGGTATGCCTCGGGTACTCGAGCTAAACCCAAACCACCCGATTATCACCACCTTGGCAGAACGGGCGAAGGCAGAGGCTGCTGGCGACGATGGCCTTCTGAGGGACGCAGCTCACCTCCTTCTGGATCAGGCGCGAATCGTCGAAGGCGAAACCCCAAGCGACCCATCCGAGTTCGCAAAGCGACTGGGAACAGTCATGACACGCGCTTTCTCTAGTTAGAGGAGGCGCCGGGAAATTCTCAGCTCCGATGCGCAACCTGCAAAAAAATGGTTGGCATAACCGCGTTATGAACTCGGTCAAAGTAAGCCTCGGATCCTGGCATGTGAACGGCGGGATTGTCCGCTTAGCAGTCCTTGACCCGTTTTTGGTAAACGTCCGGTTTTGGTAAAAGCAGTCATTGATTTGCGCCGGCCCGTTGCTGTCGGTTTGAATGTCTGCTTCTGTCGAAAGTGGCCATTCCGGAAAACTACCGGAAGTTCCGCTCAGCGGACATAACTGCCCTGCCTTCTGAAAAAATTTGGAGTTTTCAGATGAGCAGCCTCTGGCGCCCGCGAAGGTCGCGGACCGCCCCGAGAAAATCCCCTACGCCCATGAGCCATGCACGCTGATCCGCCTGATAGGTGCTGTGCAGTGACGCGGGAAGCACAAGCTGCAGGCCCTGGCCCTGCATTTCGGCCGTCTGGATCTTCGATATCGCTGGCTCAAGAGTAAGCAGATGTTTCGTCCTGATCCGGTCCGCCTCTGCCAGGACCTGCCGCCAGCGGTCTTTGCAGCTTGTTTTCACCGCGAGCATAGCAAGCTGGTCATCCGGGTACCGGCGATCGGCGTATTCGTCTTCGCCTGGAAACAGGAAGTCGGCAGCGTTCCGCTTCTCGGTCGTGGCTTCGCGCGTGTGGGTTACGCGCCCCATGCGATTGATTGCAAGCAACAACGATGCCGCACATCTCTTGGTGATTAATGCGCGTGCGCATCCTCGCCACGTGCCATCAATAGATGGTGTTCGCGGTGGTGATCCTGGCTCGCCATCAAGCCGAAAAAACCGAGACCCTTGATCCGCGCTACGACGGCGTCATCCTCGCTGGTAACTGTCAGCTCAACGCCCTCGTCGCTTTCCTGAACCGATACGGTCCAGTGATCATCGCGCGCCAACTGACCGGCATGCGCTGGTACCATCCGTTTCAACGAGGCCAGCGTGTCGGCATCGCCTGTGGCGAATGCACGAAGCCCGTCTGGCAGTGGGGTCTCGTTTACGATCGATCCGGTAACAAGCCTGTCCATGTCAACGAGGTGTTCGCGCAACCCTGACAAATCGACTTTTGACCAATCTGTTTCAGGGTCCGCCTCAAGAACACGCACAACCTCGGACAAGGCAGCAAATGCGCCTTGGCCCGGTTCTTTCAGTCCGGTTCCGCCGTGCATTTGCGCGTGCATGTGCATTTTGTGTTTCTTCGAACTGGTGTCGTGATTGGTTTCTGCAACACTTATCATTGTACTTGCGGCAAGCATCATTATGGCAATCGGTATCGTAGTTCGCATAGGAAGCTCCCGAGTTGTTTCTGGAAACATCTTACCAGAATGCCACTCAGTTCTGTATGATACCTATCATGTCAGCATTGCAGTCAATATTTAGTGATGCGCGGGAACGAACCATCGAACCGGGCGGTGTATTGTTCAGGCGCGACGAGTCGATCCGCTCGATATTCTTGGTCCGGGTTGGGACCGTAGCATTGGAAAGACCGTTGGCGGACGGCACAGCGTTGACGCTTCACAGAGCCTCTGAAGGAACGATCATCACTGAAGCCTCTCTGTTTGCCGATAAGTATCATTGCGATGCCATTGCAAAAGAGCACACCGTCGTTGCCTGTTTGCAGCGAGAGGTTCTACTCCGAAGTTTGGCAGACCAGCCAGACGCCGCGCTCGAATTTATCAAAGCACAATCTCACGAACTGCAAAGTCAAAGAGCGCGCGTCGAAATCCTTAGGCTGCAACGTGTAGCTGACCGGCTTGACGCGTGGCTAGAGCTCCATGGCGAACCGGCCGTTGGCCATTGGAAGCGTGTTGCCGAAGAGATCGGTGTGTCATCTCCTGCGCTATACCGCGAACTAGCGCAGCGCAGACGAAACTCCTTCCAAGGTAGCTGCTGAAGAACCACCCTTGTTGAGACGTAGGATACTCATGGAAATTCGTCCGTTTTGGGCTGAACGCAGTATTTCACCGATTTTCAGTCGTTACCGCTTTGCGGTTTAAAGCGTTATCGAGGTCGACGGTGGTAGGCGTCTAGAAGGCACCGTTAGATCGACCCGAGATAGTATCCGATGGCTTCTGCCAATTCGGTTTCTTCGTAGCCGAAATGGGAGCGTACAACCTCTTCCAGTTTTCTAAATGTGGCGGTTGCCTGAATGAAATTCGTATCTGAAGGGTCTTCCACCAACATTTCAGCTGCACGTCCTAGGCGGATGATTAACTCGTGGACCACCTCATGCTCTGACTTCAATTTGGCCACTATTTCGCGGAACTTTCCTCCGCCAGCTGCCTCGATCCGGGGGAACATGTCAGAGGATTCAATGTCGTGGTGGAACTTGAGTAACTGGCATTCGCGCCCGCAAAGCGATCCAAATACTCGAAAATTCTCAGACATGTCGAGTGAAAGCACGATCTGCTTCAGGTGCTCAGGCGGAGTTTCCCGCGCTTCGATCCGTGCCAGAACGGCGCCGATTTGGGCCATCTCCATAAGATAATGCCGGTGGATTGCGGCGAGTTGTCGGCCTTGTTCACGGTGTATTTCTTTTGCGTCCAGCACCGGCGGCGCTTTCGGTCGAGCAGCCTCGTCGAGGCTGAGTTCATTCAGCAATTGGGTAGAAAGGTCAGTCATAATGGACAAGAAAAGCCTTACTCACGCCAAGTCAAGGGCGGCAGCTTTGGGCTCGGTGCAGACGTTCGGCAGAATTCAGTGAATGTCTGCTGCGCGGACAAAGTTGACGTTCATTGCGGCTGTTCCAATGTCAGCTAACCATGGCTCAACCAACAAACGGTTCAAAGTCGCATAGACATTTCATGCCAAGTCATTCCTCCATGCTCAGAGGTTGATGGATGAAGATAGCTTCAGCCAAACCTCTCATAGAGCGGGACATGATGCTCCTTGCACATAAGGTAGATCGCGGATTTTCCCATATTTCTCATGCGGTCGACGAATTCGGTCATCAATGCCCGCGATAGGCCTGTCCCTTGCCGCGGACACTTCGGTTCCACCCGGAGTGCTGGCACACAAACGCAAAACGGATACCGGCACTGATCGCGAAGGTCGACGGAGCCGACAGATTTGCGATCCATCGGACTTATCTGCGCGGTTCCAGCAAGACCGATGTGGCGCCAAACAAGGCGATGCTGGGCAGCGTCAAAGGAGGTGCCGTACGACTTGTCGAGGGTCCCGGACCTCTCGTTGTTGCTGAAGGCATCGAAACCTCACTGAGCCTAGCTAGCGGAATGTTCGAAACTTGTGGTTCCGTCTGGGCGGCCCTGTCGTCGTCGGGCATGTCCGCCCTGAATTTGCCGGAAGAGCCCGGAGAGTTGGTGATCGCTTGCGACGGAGACACAGCCGGACGAGCGGCCGCATTCGACCTCGCGGATCGCGCCGTCTCGCACGGCTGGAGCGTTTCAACGGTCGATCCGGGCGACGGGCTGGACTTCAACGACATTCTGCAGCACGAGCTGACAGCATGAACGTGGTGAAGCCCATCCCACATCGGGTCGAGGGCCCGCGGCCGCTCTTGAGAGAGGTGCCACCCGGCAGCGACTATCCCGTCGAAGCGCTGGGTCCTCTTCGAGCAACTGTCGAGGCGGTGCAGGGGATGACACTGGCACCCGTAGCATTGCCGGCGCAATCGGCTTTGGCAGTCGCCTCTTTGGCCGTGCAGGGGCATGCAGATGTCGAGACCCTCGGCGGCCCTAGACCGACAAGCCTCTTTGCCCTAACGATCGCCATGTCCGGCGAACGGAAGTCAGGTTGCTATGCGCCCCTAATCGCGGAACTTCGAGCCTTTGAGAAAGAACAGGCCGAGATCCACAAGGATGACGTATCCAGCTGGCAAAACGCCCAGGCTCTTTGGAGGGGCGAGCGGGACCGCATTCTTGCAGAAGCCAAGAGAGGCAAAGGAGAGAAGAGGACGGCCGCGGAGGCCGACCTCGAAGCCCTCGGACATGAGCCGCCGATGCCTGCATCGCCCGAGCGCGTCGTCACCGAGCCGACCTTTGAGGGGCTAACCCGACTTTTTGCCGAAGGGCAGCCAAGCCTCGGGATCTTCTCTGATGAAGCCGGTCAGTTCCTGGGCGGGCATGCCATGAACAGCGAAAATCGACAGAAAACGCTCGCTGCACTTAACGATCTCTGGCAGGGCAACCCAATCCGCCGCACTCGGAAGGGCGATGGCTCGTTGACGCTCTACGGCCGGAGGCTTGCTGCCCATCTCATGGTACAACCGGGTGTAGCGCGCGCTTTTATGTCCGACCCGATGGCGGCCGATACAGGATTCTTGCCAAGGTTCCTAATCTGCGAGCCAACCAGCACAATTGGCACCCGGCTGCACGCGCACATGCATCAGAATGATTCCGCATTGTTCGACTTCTCTCGACTATTGCGGCGTAATCTAGAAACCGCACTACCGATGGAACTGGAGACGCGGGAACTGCAACCTCGCCTTTTGCCGTTGTCGCAAGATGCCAAGGCACTGCTGGTTGAGTTTGCTGACGCCATTGAGCTGGCGCAGGCGCCGGGTGGCGATTGTGCGCATCTGACCGGCACCGCATCCAAGGTGGCTGAGCAGGCTGCACGCATCGCCGGCGTTCTGACGCTTTGGGAAAATCTGCAAGCCGAGAGCGTCAGCGGCAAAACGATGGCGGATGGGATCGAACTTTCGCAGTTCTATCTTTGTGAAGCGCTCAGGCTGGCGGACGCGGCGACAATATCGGCCGCAATCGATGTCGCCGAGAAATTGCGCGTTTGGCTCCTTGAAGTCTGGCAAGAGCCAGATGTCCTGCCAAGCGATGTATTGCAGCGGGCACCGATCCGCGCCCTTCGCGACAGGCCGGCTGCCCGGAAAGCGATCAGTATGCTTGAGGAGGCTGGGTGGTTGGTACCTTTGGAACCGGGAACGGAAGTCCGAGGGGTCGCCCGCAAGGAAGCCTATAAAGTTGTGAGGTGCTGAGATGTGGTTCGATGCGCGCCGTGCCTTGGCAGAGCTATCTCCGATCGAAAAGTCGGATACCGATGTTCCTGCCAATGCTAAACGTGCTAACCGTGCTAATCGGCCCAAATCAGAGCCTTCTCGGTTAGCACAATTAGCACGCTTAGCACCACCCAAGGTCGCGAAGCCGGGCTTCTGTCCAACTGCTCCGGCTTTAACGTCTTCTGCACAGAGTGTTGGAAGCAGACAATGCACCTGGACTGGTCGCGTCGTCTCGCTAGAAGAATGGCGCCGCCTTGGAAGTTGGGATCGGTTCGGTCCCAACGGACGGATGTGGAACGGAGTGACCCGAAGCTGGAAGAGTGAGACATGACAAAGTAGAATTGTGCCCATACAAGGCTGGCACTCCGCCGGCCCCATCTCCGACCAAGATGCAACGACGACGTGCAATTGTTCCGTGCTTCGCCTATTCGAACAGGCCGATGGTTAGGATTGTCCTTTTAACGCGACAAAGCAGTCATTTGACCAAAGTGCTTGGGTTTCAACACTTGGCCCAAAAGTGGACAGAGACTAACGGCGCGGCATCGGTAGCTAAGTGCGGGAATCCGACAGGCAGTAGTCGGCGAACAATATACTTTTGCTTCAAACAATGCTGTTTGAAAGAAACGCCCGACAGGCGATGAAAGCGCCTTATTCGCACTTTAAGTCATACCTACCCAGATAAAAAACTGCAGAACTGCCAAAGCGATAACAGCCCCGTAGCCGATAGGGTATACCCACTTGATAACGTAGGTGTCGATCTTGTGAGCAAGCTCTTCTCGCCCGGATTTTACCAAGCGTGTCAGTCCGACATTCAACACGATGATGCCGCCGGTCACGATGAACATCCATTGCAGAATGAAGTCGAGAAAGGTGAGATAACCAAGCTCGGGTAGCTTGTTTGAAACCGCGAAATTGAAAAGTATGAACGCGAGCAGGTTCGCACCCGTGATCTCGATCCTCCGCCGGTACTCGTCAAGGAAAAAGGTTGCCCATGACACCACGATCAAAACGGCCATGGGCAGAAAAATCCGCAGTGTATAATACTGAATATGCCTGCGACCCGTAAACCCAAGCGCGATCTGCGCGCTTTTCAGCCCGCTGAGGCCGGTCACGGTTGAGGCATTCAGGCTTGGGTTCTCTAATATCCATGCCTCTTCGCCCAAAAGGTCGCCGAGGCCGGAGTAGTCGGGCATAGCGACGAGGTCGACCGTGTCGGTCGGATGTAGTGAGGTCACCTCGAGGTAAAATGGCTGCGTATCGAACGGGAATTTTCGGAAATCGAAATGGGGTGCTTGCAGGGTCACCGTAGCCCGTTCGTAGTAATTGATTAAGCCATCTTCATTGATGGTCACGACATCCTGTTGTTCCCAACGCCTGCCTTGCTGGTTCTGGATCACGAAGGCCGGGATGATCGTTGGAACAGAAGATGCAAGTTCGCGAAACTCACTGGGCGTTAAAACTTTGTAGTCGCGCCCATAAGCGGTGGCGTCGAACGCGAGCTGCGAGTCCTCCCACCGCAATCGGATATTCGCGACAACCACGAAGTTCTCAGAGACCTGATCGACGGAAACGACTTGTTCGATGAAAATGCCTACCGCCACGGTGATGGGGCCAGTCGTAGACTGCGCATCTGGACGCGCATCAAGCGGACCAAGAGCCTCAGATGACGCAGAGCCAACCAAAACGATGCAAAGTAACGCCACGATCCAAGCGCGCGCCAAAACCCAATACACTCAGCTCCCCCAAAAAGACTTTCGAACCTGAAACTTAACTAAAGACTACACCGACGAATTGAATTTCAGCAAATTAGGCTAGCGGTTTGTTCGGAAAGACGAACAAAACAACAGCTGACCAGAAACACGCTTCTCAGAGCAGACATCCTTTGTACTTCATATCAGCGAAAACTGACTGATTATGCAACTGCGGTAGGAAACGTAAAACGCCCCGAAAACCGCGAAGCGACGGTTCTTCGTTCGATGAATTGCGATGAAATTGCGTCTGAAGACGAAACTCGGGGCTAGTTTACGAATCTGCAGAGTCTCGGTTTTTGCTGTTGGCCGAATCGGTATTGGAGCTGCAGTATTGACCCTGAAATGAAAGACAGGGAGCATAGGCATGTTAAAGCAAGCTTTCTGTGCCGTCGCTATGATATCAACGTCCGCTTTCATTGCGAGTGCTCAGTCCAATCAAGACATAGATTTACACAGCGAATGGGGGAAGAGCGGCGGCTGGGTAATCAAAATTGATCCGTCGGTTGGCAATGGGTGTTACATTGAAAGTACGCTGGAAGACGGAACGCTCGTCCAGGTTGGTTTCGTACCAGATCGAGAAGGCGGCTTCTTTGCTGCTTACCACGCTGAATGGATAGATATAGAAGATGGGGTCGCCGGCACCATCCAATTTGACTTTGTTAAGTCGCTTTTTGAAGGCGAGTATGTCGGGGTGATCAAGGGCGACCTTCACGGCGGGTACGCATTCTTCAATAATCCCGAATTTATAAAAGAGTTTGGGAAACGAGACGAAGTGTCGATCAAGGGTGACGGAGAAAATGCGCTAGCCTTCAAACTCAACGGTACTGCCAAAGCTATCAATGCCGCGCGGACTTGCGATGCGGAGCAATCGTCAGCACAATAGTCACATAGCAGGAACGAACTAAGCGGCTACTGTTGGATATCAGGCTTGCAGGGTGTTCGGGCGGCAATCGGGCCTTTTTCTTCTCTTGGGGCCTTTTTTCCGGTTTTTTGGTTCGACCTTCCCCCGATCTTGAAGTCTGGGTTGGAAAGTCGCCCGGTCACCTCGAAGGGCCAGGCGCTCCGGGCCAAAGGACGCCCAACCGGTCTGGGTTCGGCGCTTATCGCGACCCGATCGTTCTTCCAATCGGCAGAACCCGCTGCCACCAACTGAACGCTCTTGGTTTCGACCACGGTCGCATTCGAAGATACTTTGCCGGCGTCTATGCGCAGCGGGGCGACTAAACAAACGATGCTCGTGTACCCTTGTTGTAGTTCTTTAGAAAATAACCACGGGAAGAGGCCCAGTCCCGCCAGGTCAAGCAGACTTGTCGCGATCGCGCCATCCACCATCGAGATCGTAACCGCTCCGGACATTGAATCGACAAATCCCTGTGCTGATTTGTTATCGCCAGTCAGATCGAAATCCGCCCGAAGCTTGCCCCGTGCTGGGATACCGGCCCCAACTTCATGGAGTATCGCGCCAAAATCCCACCCGCTGGTTCCGCCGTATACGCGTACGACATTCGGAGCCTCGACGAAGTCGACTTCGGCAGCAAGTTTGAAGAATCCGCCACCATACCCAAACTCAATTGGGCCCAGATCAACCTTGCCATCCTTCGAGATGATGCCGCTGGAGATCTTTGAAATACCCGCTTGCCCGACAATCTCGGCAATCTCGATCGTGATTTCGAGGTCAAGGTCACGCCCAATATGTTCCAGGTCAAACAGATCCTTCGGATCGCCGTCGGTAGGTGCATCCTCGAGAACCAGCGGTTGGACGATCCGACCCGAAGGACCCACATCTACTGTATCCGTTTGCGAGGCTCGGTCTTTCGCGTCTAAAACCAATTTCTGAACGAGACGCCCGTCATCACGTTTTGTTTCTATTTCGGGTTTCGGCTCCACCTTTGGTATGTGCAGCACCAAAGGCTGTACCTTGCGCTCGCTTGATGCTTCTGTGCCGTCGGAAGCCGCATCCATTGAGGCAAGCTGAAGACCTGCCTCAACGACGTTTCCCAATTCTTCCAAGTTCAACCGTTCACTTTGGATACTTCCGTGAACCGTGGTCCGTAGGTCTTTATCAAAAGTCGTCCTCAGGTTTGTTTGCAAACGTGATTGAGCGGTACCAATGGCCACAAGCGTTTCTAGGCCGGAATCGACGCCTTCAACCACCACCGACAAGCTTAGTGGACCGGCGTCGACTTTCTGAAGTTGCAGTGCAGATAGAAAAGCGACTGTATCCGGAACGTCCAGATTCAGTTCAAAATCAACACCGTCAATGCTTCGCACCGTTCGGACAGCGGCATTGGCCTGCAGGTTCCAAAGCTTGGTGTTTTCGGAGTATGCTTCCAGTTTCGTCAGGCTTAATTGACCCATCGAGTCGGACACTTCGAAATCTGCGACCAGGCTACCGAACGCCTGATCCATATCATTTTGGAGTTCAGGCAATAAAAGCTTCGCAGGAGCGTTTACTGATCCCTGGAAGTCAAGCTGTTCGAATTGAAGAAGGTCTAGGATTTCGCCTCTTACCAATACGTAAGGCGCTTCATGTGGACCGATCTGCGCTAGTACATTTTCGAGCGCGAGGCCGCCATTCTCTGTCCGTCGCACCTGCCCAACCGTGGTCGATCCGATTTCACGGAAATCTCTCTTTGAGTAGTTGGTTTCAAGAAGGACCTCTTTGATTTCCATAGCCCCCTTTTTGCTCAAAAGATTGGCCGTGAACTTCGTCAACTCCAAGTCGCTGAGTTCTGTAGCTCTGGGCGGTTGTTGGCCTTCGGGGAAAAGTCGGCCACCGACTGTGATGTCAAAATCGCGTGACGCCAAAAGGTCGTCCGCAAATCCATCCAAAGTTATCTCCGTGCCGTTCTCGAACTCAAGAACAGAGCGAAGATCCTGAACTGCTAACCCAGTACCTTGA
This sequence comes from Ruegeria sp. YKSD179, assembly GCF_059612885.1. Lineage (NCBI taxonomy): Bacteria > Pseudomonadati > Pseudomonadota > Alphaproteobacteria > Rhodobacterales > Roseobacteraceae > Ruegeria > Ruegeria sp. YKSD179. Next base: position 16,405 of record NZ_JBXWRL010000061.1, read on the forward strand.
CGCACAAGATGTGCCGAAAGCTGTCCAGACCCTTCCAGCGTTCTTTCTAGCTTAAGGATATCAAGAAGGTCACCAATTTCGCCGGTATCTAACGTCAGGTCTCCCGAATACCCACCTCCCCGTTCTTGGGATAGAGCTTGTGCTTCAAGATTCACAACGAGGTCACCCATTGTCACATACGTCGAAGAAACATCGCCGCGGGGATACTCGCCTTTAATCAGAAAAGGCTGGTCATTTAACGTGCCGTGGCTGGACACAACTACAGCATTGCTGTCGCGAACCTGCTGCAGGCTCAAAGCCTTTAAATCAAAAAGGAACTCGAAGCCGGAGTCCAAGTTTTTGACGTTCAGAATCACCGAATTAACCTCGGCGTTCTTATCGCTTAAAAATGCGACGATATCGTTCTCAACTTCGACCGCCGCTGTCCCGTTGGGCTTGTCATCGACAGAGCCATCAGGCTGGTCGGACCAGCTTGTTGTACCATCTTTCTGCCGCACCAAATTGACACGAAGATCTTTGATTCTGATATTGTCAAAATTCAAATCACCGCGCAAAAGTCCCAGAAGATCGAGATCTAGTTCCAGTGCCCCAAGTTCCGCTAGGTTTAGGTTTGCGATCTGTTCACTCGGGATCACAACATCGCTCACCGCGAGATACGCCGTTCGCGCGATGACGGCCCGGACATCAGACTCGATTAGTAGAGTTTGGCCGATTTCTACAGATAGAAAGTTCTGAACAACCGATTTCCGCAGATCAGAAAAAAAGGGAGCTGCAAGTACCAGCCAAGCAAAGGAAATTAACGAGAGCGCAATGCCCAGTACCCAATACGTCGTTCGCTTAACCCATCTTGGCATGCAAAGTTTTCCAATTTGCAGCGGTCACTTTTTTGACGTCTGCTCCGTCTCATACAGGTCGCGTCCGTAGAACCGAAACGCATGTTCCATCTTGTGCGCAGGCATGTCCTCGAACTCTATCTCTGACATCGGCAACTTCCCAAGGATACCGGACTCTGTATTGGGTGCGCCCGGCAAGAACACTAAGGCTTCACCGCTGTCTTTGAATTCGTGCATGAGAAGCCCGTACCGCCGAAGCCCGCCGACTGTCGCTGTGATGACTTTAGGGGTTTCGATGTCATTGTTGTCTGAAATAATTGCGGCAATACGAGCTCGAAGCATTCGATACCCTGGAATAATAGCTTCCAGAAGCTGGTTGGTGCGCGCAGAGACACCGGACAGCATAGCGCTTCGAGCCATCATTCCAGCGACGAAACAAACAACGAGCAACAGGATTACGGCAAGTATTAGACCAATGGAAATACCCAGGTAGTCTTCGTTTGGGAATAGCTCTGCGATTGGATCGACAAGGAAAAGGGCCAACTCAAAAACTTCGCTCAGAATAAGAACCAAAATACCAAATGGTATCAGGAACAGAATACCTCCTATCAGCGTGGTCCGAAGCATGCTTAACTCTTTGGGAAAAGAAATCGTATCGGGAGTCCAACTTTCCACTCGGGCACGTTGGTTGGCCGCTCGACACTGAAATATATTTCAGCGTCGGATTTGACCGGCTGCTTCCACCAGTTCGTCACTCTGCCAATTCCACCACCGATCGGTATCAGCAAGTGTCCCCCCTTAAAAAATTCCATTTTCTTAGTCCCCTGTTTTTTGCATTTTTTGAGTGACCGATTTCGGGCTGCAAAAGTAGCTCTGAGCCAGAAACGAGCCTCTAGTTACATGTTCTTGGCGTGCAACGTCTTGTATTGGGAGTTAACGCCGTAACTTAGGTGCGGTGAGCATTGCTTTCATTGATCTGTGTCAATGGTAGATTTCGATATGTCATCATATAGGTGTTAATGCCCGGAGACAGCCGGTAGGACAAAGCGACAGTTGAAAAACGGCGGTTAGCAGAATACGGATTACTGTGTCACAGTCACCGATTTCTACAGTTGTACGCTTTGCCGCACGTGCACCCGATTGGCTCGGGGTTATCGAATAGAAGTTGGAAAAACTGATGACTAGTCGTGTTCAACCTTTGCCAGTTCGCGGAAATAAATCAAAATGCTGAGTGTTTGGACAGTCGCTTTTCCAATTCTGCTCGTGGATATTGCAAACCCCGTTCTGCTCGCGGCCGTAGTTGTTTGCATGTCGTCTGCACGACCTTATGCAAAGGCAATTGCTGTCATCGCTGGCCATACCGTTAGCTATTTCGTATTCGGTGTATTCATCATATTTGGGCTTTCTCAATTCATTGGAAAGTGGTTTGCGCCGCTATTTGATCGGATAATGAACCCCGAGCCCGGCGACTACATCATCGGTTTTCTGCTGGGACTTATCCTAATCTGGATCGCGTGGCGGTGGCGGATTAAGCCTCCTGATCATTCTCAAAAATCGCCTCGGACTGAGACCGGGGGATTGACCCATCACTTCCTTTTTGGTGCGTTTATCAACTTTGTGGGTGCCCCCTTCGCGGTTCCCTACTTTGCGTTCATCAACCAGTTAATGAGGTTTGGGGAGCCTTTCGTTTTGCCGAACCTATTGCTGTACAATCTTTTGTATTCAGTACCGTTTGCACTTGTGCCTCTATTAGTCGCGATTTTAGGTACGTCAGTCCTGCCGCTGCTCGAAAGAGTAAACACGTATGTTGAGGCGTTAATGGCGCGTCTGATGCCACTTATGCTCGCTGCCTTGGGAATCTTTCTTGTTGCCGATGCAGCGTTATTTTTCGTGACGGGGACAGGTTTGATCTAAAGAAATTGAACTCGCGCGGTCAGACAGGTGTTGTTAGCATTAACCGATTTATTGCGCTATAGGACATCGAATTGGCGACGGAACTAAAGGTGGAAAAGTAAAGTGCCTCAAAAATTGTAAACTCACGTCAAAACGATTTCCGATCGCTCAAATAGCTTCGGTTCACTTTTGCGGTTGTGACTTTCTCAGGGAGTATTCTAGGCGTACCATCTCAGCCACGCTCTCAACTCCCAATCTATTACGTATTTCGCTGCGATGCGCTTTTATTGTTCGCTCCGACACCCCTAAGAATACTGCAATGTCTTTGTTACTTCGTCCTTGTGTCAACTCGTGAAAAACAATTCTTTGTCGACTAGTAAGAGAGCTATAAGCGAGTTTAGCCGCAGTAAAATAGGCATATTCTGCTTCTTCAATCTGGACCATTTGCAGAGACTGGGTGATGACCCTGTGTAGGTCTTCGGCTTCGACTGGTTTCTCTAAAAAGTCGACAGCCCCTAGCTTCATCGCTTCAGCGACTGTCGGAACGGTGCCCCGACCGCTTAGAAACACAATCGCCAGCGGTCTGTTTTGTTCCGCAATTCTTCTTTGAACTTCCAAACCGTTCAATTTCGGCATCGAAAGATCAAGCAGTACACATTTTCCAAAACCAGACGATAGGTATTCGATTGCTTTTGCGGGATCTTCAAATGCCTCTACTGAAAACCCCAGAACACGCAGTTGTTTCGAGATAGCTGAAAGAACCGAAACATCATCGTCCACTACGACCACGTCTCGGTTTAGCGGGTGATCATGCAACTGATTCCTCCATTTTTGGAATGTGGATATCAAATTTCGCGCCGCCAGCAGCGCTATTGCCCGCAATTACTTCACCACCGTGTCTTTCTACCACTCGTCGTACAACCGCCAAGCCGATGCCGGTCCCACGCGCTTTTGAAGATACAAAAGGATCAAATAGTTTTTCCGTGTCGCCTTCCAAGCCTGCACCATTGTCTCGAACAGTCAAAGTTATCATTTCGCTTTCACCTACACTCAACTCAACTTCGACTTTACCGTGTGGTTGTTTTGCTGCCGCTTGAATTCCGTTCAGAACAACGTTTGTTATCATTTGCTGAAGCTCAAGCTTGGCTCCAAATACCGTCAATTCGTGTTCTGGAGACGTCACAGACACTGAAACGCCGTTCTTCAAGGCCTCGGGTTGAAGCATTTCAATGGATTCTTCTACGACGTCTTTGAGATCGAAGTAATCCATTTCGGGCTGCTCATTATACATAAACGACCTCACTCGTTCCATTAGAGTTCGCGCGCGGCGAGCGTCTTTCAAAATATCCGAAAGGATGATTTCGGACTCGGCATCCGACAGTCTGCCTGAACTTCTCAAGAGCTCCATGCTTTGAACGTTGCTAAGAACAGCAGCTATAGGTTGGCTCAATTCGTGTGCGAATGTAGAAGCCAGTTCACCGAGGGTAAGTGCGCGCGACAACCTGCTCAGCTCTCTGAGAGTTTCGTCTCTCTCAAGCTCGACCTCTCGCAGTTCAGTTACGTCTTGGCCGAAAGTAATGAACCCGTCCGGTGAACCTGTTAGGTCTTTGAGGGCCACACTAAACCAAACGAGATTCCTTATCTTACCTCCAGGGATTACGATTTCGCGTGGGACATTGCTTCGACTTGACCAGTCTTTGGATTGACGTGCGATCTCCTCCACTTCTTTTGCGGTATTCGACGCAAATAATGCATCAGGTGTTTTTCCAACTAGGTCCGAGGCAGCTTGCTCACAGATCGTCTCTAAAAATGGATTTACATACTCAATTTTACCGTCACTGGATATACGAAGCACGGCGAGATTTATTCCGTTAAGAAGCTCGTTCCAACGTTGACGTTCAATATTGAGCTGGGTATTCAATTTGGCAACACGCGCTACTCCACTCACCAAATCGGCGGCCAAGAGAACTGATATTGCGACAAAAACCAAACTGATCGCATATGGCGATTTTAAAACGCCCGAGTCCACTAAGGTAGTATGCACACCAGCAACTACCATAAAGAACAATGTTGGCAGGCAAACTTTGATAGCCGCTTGCGAATTCCCTCGTCGGATCGCGGAAATCATTGCATCGACTAAGAAGACAATTATCGCGGGAATTGTCAGATCAACAATTATCCTTAGTTGATGCGCGTTTCCTATTGGTGAAACAAACTTCTCACTCCAGGCAGTTACATCAGAGTTTAATGAACTCAATATCGAAAAAGTTAAATTCCCGGTGCTTAACGTGTTCGCAACCAAGCCAATTGTCCATGCAATCGAAATCGCCACCGCCAACCACATGCGCCCGGTTCCCAAGCGGAGACGCACGTACCAAACCATGCTTACCAAGGTCACCCCAATTGCATAGTTTTGAAGCCTCAGAGTGCTTTGAAAACTGCTGATAATCGGATTGTTAAAATTGAAACCTTCGCAAAGTGCTACCAATCCAGCGGCGAAGCTCATAGCCCCTGCAAAAAGAAACACATACTGGTCCTTCAATCGGAACCATATCAAAAAGTTTAGAAATGCTATGACCAATCCGACACCGGCGGCGAGTGGAAAAAGAGTTCCGAATATACTCACAGTCGCGCTCCCTGTAGCAGATTGAGGCTAACCGACTGCTCATTTTATTCAATAAATTAGAAACGTTTTCGGCTTCGAGGGAATTACGTCCCACAAAAAACTTGCTGTCAATTGTCCCTTTGGACAATGCGCACCGATTTACCAAGCGCCAGAATTCACGGCAGGAATGGGAGCGGCGGAGATGTCCTCCAATCAAAACAAAATTTTGGTTCTCGACGACGATCAAGGCTTTCTAGAGGCGGTAGGGCGACTTCTCCGTGCACAGGGTTACGAAGTGGACAGCGTTATGACGGTACCTGAGGTTCAAGAAGCGCTAAAACACAACGTCTACTCGTGCATTCTAGCCGATATTGTTCTGAAAATTGGGAGCGGCCTCGAAGTCCCAAAAGTGATCATGGCGCAGAGGCTTAGTGTGCCGGTTATCTTTATGTCAGCGTCGGATGATATCGAGGTAATCGCCAATGCGAACTCAGCAAGCATAGTGCCCTGTCTACGAAAACCGTTTGAGGCCGATGATCTTTTCAACGCGATCGAAAGGACACTCAAGTCGTCTAAAGGGTTGAGTGGAATCAATAGTTTATGTGAGGGAGGCAATTGATGAGACACGCTATTCTAGCCGGACTTTTTTCAGTCGTGTTTTATGGGTCGGCTTCATGGGCTCAAACTGAACTTTCGCCTGACGCGGACGATATTCCTGCAAAGCCGAAGATCTATTCACCGTATGCGGAGCGGGCGGAACATATGCCCAGTTTCGCTGAAGGAGTGTTCTGGGGCGACACGCATCTGCACACGCGTTTTTCCTCAGACAGTGGAATGATTGGCAATCTCCTCGGTCCTGACGATGCCTATGCTTTTGCCAAGGGTGAACAAGTGACCAGTTCTACCGGACAACCTGCCAAACTGATCCGACCCTTGGATTTCCTTGTCGTGTCCGATCACGCAGAAGCACTTGGGCTTGCGCCATACATTGCAGAGGCCAATCCTGACCTGCTCGCCACTGAAAATGGAAAACGTTGGTACGACATGGTCAACGCCGGCGAAGGCTACGAGGCATTCCGTGAGTGGGGCAGCTACATGTTCGTTGGAGATCCTATTGGCAGTCGAAAGATGCAAATAAATGTCTGGGAGCGTCAGACAGAAGCCGCGGACAGGCACAACGAACCTGGGGTCTTTACCGCTTTGATTGGATATGAATGGACATCACTGAATACTGAGGAGAACCCCTCAAATCTTCACCGGGTCATCATATTCAAAGACGACGCTGGTAAGGCGAATCGTGTCGTACCATTCTCTGCCTATGACTCAAAGGACCCCGAGGACCTCTGGGCGTGGATGCAGGCATACGAGGACGAGACTGGCGGAAGTGTTCTTGCCATTCCCCACAACGGAAATCTGTCGAACGGGCTTATGTTTGCCACCGAACGCCTTAACGGAGAGCCGCTTACCAAGGAATATGCTGAAACGCGAATGAGGTGGGAACCTCTTTACGAGGTGACACAGATCAAAGGCGACGGTGAAACGCATCCAGCCCTATCGATGACAGACGAGTTCGCCGATTATGGAACTTGGGATAAGGGTGACATCGCCGGCGTGAAACCAAAAACCCCCGAAATGTTGCCGCATGAATATGCTCGCTCGGCCTTGCAGCTAGGTTTGCAACAGGAGGCTGAACTGGGCGAGAACCCATTCAAGTTTGGAATGATTGGTGCCTCGGACTCGCACACCGCGCTTGCTTCAACTCGTGACGAAAATTACTGGGGCAAATTCGCAGGAACCGAACCAATGCCAGACCGTTGGGAGCACTACGTAATCAAGGCATTCTCTGGCGACGACAGCTTGTCAACTTTTGCCTATGAAGAATTGGCGTCCGGTCTTGCTGGGGTGTGGGCACGAGAAAACACCCGCGAAGCGCTATTCGATGCAATGATGCGGAAAGAAACATATGCAACGACCGGTACCCGCATTTCGGTCCGGTTCTTTGGCGGTTGGGACTATGACGAAGACGAAGTTTACCGGCCTGACGCCGTTGAGATCGGTTATGAACGTGGTGTCCCAATGGGCGGCGACTTACCAACCCGAGGCGACGCATCTGCGCCAACTTTTATGGTCGGTGCTCTGAAAGACCCTTGGTCCGGCAACCTTGATCGCATTCAGATCATCAAAGGTTGGGTTGACGACAAGGGAGAACGTAAGGAACGAATTTATGACGTCGCCTGTGCAGATCGCGCTATCAGCAGTGATAGCCGTTGCGACGGGCCAGTTGGAAATACGGTCGATGAGGCGAACGCTTCCTGGCTCAACAACATCGGTGAGGCAGAAATGCGGGTGGTCTGGACTGATCCAGATTTCAATCCAGATCACCGGTCAGTTTATTATGCGCGCGTTCTCGAAATCCCGACGCCAACATGGCAGGCCTATGACCAGCAGTTCTTCGAGATGGAAATGTCAGGAGAGATTCCGCTCAGCCACCAAGAGCGAGCCTACACCTCACCCATTTGGTACACGCCATAAGGCCGATCGCTGGCACAGCGCCTGCTCCGAGACACGATCGGAGCTGCCGCGGTTAACACGGAGGTTAGTATGAAGAAACTCGCACAGGCCGTCGTCGCGACCGCCATCATGCTCGTTGCAGGTTCGGTCGCGGCTCAGGACAATGGCAGCAGTCTGGGCGCCGCCGTTCAGAACCCAATCAGTTCGTTGATTAGCGTCCCCTTTAAATTCTCTTTTGACAATGGGGCACCGAATGGGAAAGCAAACTCACTGGCGATTCAGCCTGTAATTCCGGTTACGGTTGGCGATTGGAACCTTGTGTCACGCTTTATCATCCCGCTCTACGACGCACCAGGTGGTGTTGCTGGGTTGCCGGGCAACTCAGGGATCGGCAGCCCCTCTCAGTCAGGTCGAACTACAGGTTTGGGCGATATCAACTACACTTTGTTCATTAGCCCGGTTAAACCAGTGAATGGATGGATTTGGGGTATTGGTCCTTCCATAACTGCAGACAGCGCAACAGATGACCGGTTGGGGAGTGGAAAGTGGAGTGCCGGTCTTTCTGCAGTAGCCCTCAACCAACCCGGCTGGGGAACATATGGCGGGCTGATCCGACATCTATGGTCGTTTGCAGGAGACAGTGATCGTCAGGACGTGAATCAAACACTCCTGGAACCCTTCATAAATTACAACTTGGACAATGGTTGGTATCTGATCAGCGATATGGTCATAACCTACAATTGGGATGCGCCATCGGGTGACAGGCTACTGCTTCCAATCGGTGGGGGCGCCGGAAAGATAACCAAATGGGGCAATCAACCCGTCAATTTACGCGCCGAAGCCTACTATAACGTTGAAAGACCAGACAGCGCCCCAGAATGGCAAGTTGGGTTCACAGTGCAGCTTCTATTCCCCAAGGGCTAGACGAGTTTCAAACTGCGTTATCGTACAAGTTTCCGTCAATCCGTCCAATGAAAAGCTACCTCAAAAAAAAAGGGTACCGGTATTTCGAGGAGAGGAAAATATGCTTAACAAAGTTTTAGCAGCGCTTACGGCAATGCTTATTTCACCGATATCCGCCTGGGCGCAGGAAAAACCGAATATCCTGGTGATTTGGGGAGATGATATTGGGAGAGATAACATAAGCGCCTACAGTCACGGTATTATGGGGTACCAAACTCCCAATATCGACAGGATCGCCGCAGAGGGGGCTTTGTTTACGGACCATTATGCCCATCAAAGCTGCACTGCGGGTCGCGCCGCTTTCGTTCTGGGTCAACATCCTTTCCGAACGGGTCTCCTTACAATTGGTATGCCTGGATCCGATCACGGGATTCCCGATTGGGCGCCGACACTCGGCGACGTGCTAAAAGATCAAGGATACACAACAGGTCAGTTTGGCAAGAACCACCTTGGTGACCAAGACAAACATTTACCAACAAACCACGGCTTCGATGAGTTTTTTGGAAATCTCTACCATCTGAACGCAGAGGAAGAACCGGAAACCTACTACTATCCCAAAGATCCCGAGTTTCGTGAGAAGTACGGTCCCCGTGGTGTGATCCGGTCTTTCGCGGACGGTACAATCGAAGATACCGGTCCCATGACCCGAAAGCGGATGGAGACTGCGGACGAAGAGTTTGTAGGTGCCGCACTTGACTTCATTGAACGTAGCGTCTCTGAGGAAAAGCCTTTCTTCGCGTGGGTCACTACGACCCGGATGCATGTCTGGACTCGATTGAAACCAGAGTCAGTAGGTGTAACAGGAATTGGGCTTTACCCTGATGGGATGGTCGAACACGATGGCCAAGTCGGTCAGTTACTAGACAAGCTTGATGAACTCGGGATCGCTGATAATACCATCGTTGTTTATTCGACAGATAATGGTGCGGAAAGCTTCACCTGGCCCGATGGCGGGATCACCCCATTTCATGGCGAAAAGGGTACAACTTGGGAAGGCGGTATGCGGGTTCCCCAATTCGTACGTTGGCCTGGTGTGATCGAACCGGGGTCAATAATAAACGAAATTATGTCCCATGAGGACTGGATGCCAACGCTTGCAGCTGCGGCTGGAAACAACCGGCTGGTTGCGCAAATGAAGGAAGGCATGACCGCGAACAACAAAGAATGGCAGGTTCACCTCGATGGATATAATTTCCTCCCATTCTTTTCGGGTGAAACTGAGGAAGGGCCTCGCAAAGAAGTTATCTATTTCGGACAAGGCGGAGAACTGAATGCCGTGCGTTACGAAGATTGGAAGATCAATTTCGCTGGTGTCTACGGCAATATTGCTACGGGCGAGCGGCGAACAACTGGCTGGCCAATGGTCATCAACCTAAAGGCGGATCCCTATGAACAGATGCCTTGGGAGGGCGAGATGGGATATCTGCGCTGGTATGCCGACAACATGTGGCTCTTCGTGCCGATCCAACAGGTCATCAAAGACTTTTTGGGTACGATCAGAGAGTTTCCGTTCCAATCCGGGGCCTCGCTCAACGCTGCCGGCATAAACTACAATAGCCTTCGGGCCGCGGACGCACTTGAGCGGTTTGAGAAACTCGAAAGCTTAATGCCGCCAATCCGAAATTGAAAATCAGCAAAGAATTAAACCACGATTTGCGGCGCTCCATTCGAGTGCCGCGTTCAAACTAATGTTACCACTTTGAGCTCGACGCGGTCAGCCGCTGCTGCGCAGCTACCAAGCGGTGATTGAACGGCCTCTCTGGGCTGATTGTGTTGAAAAACTCATTGCTCCGCCGAGAAAGGCCGAATTGGCAGAACATTGTTCTGAAAAAGTGGTATATTTCAAAAAGTGTTTTCTTGAAGATGGCCTGCAGGGAATTTGTTCTAATTTTTTGGAGCGATTTTTGAGTGGCGGAGTTTTTCAACACAATCGGCTCAAGTCGGTCATCTGAATCTTTCTGTCAGAAAACGGCTTCAATATGCAAAACCGACGTTGGCTGCATCGGGCCGTAGGATTAGTTTTACTATATCCGTGGCCGATCCTTGGACTTAGCCGACTTCGAATTTCTACCACAGGGAAATCTGTCTATTCCACGCGGTCACCACCCTTCGACAATAGTTTTTGGAACCGCCCCTAGGGTATCTACACGACTCGCGGCCCAGAGCTTCGAGTCTAGCAAGCTTACTTCGCACGTTAAGAAACTGAGTTGTAAACTGTTCTTTCACTTATATTGGTCCGATACATTCCAATGGAAAATGGCGGTCATAATGGGGGACGGACTCGCATCTGTTAAACACAAGATCTTGATATAAAATAAATAAACAAAGGCAAATGGCGGAGGGAACAGGACTGGCGTCGAACCTTCTCCGGCCGTTAAAGTATTGTTATTGATAAGTTTAAACCAGCAGACGCAAGCCAGTCCCACCGAAATGCCATCAGACAA
>NZ_JBXWRL010000062.1:0-27643 GCF_059612885.1 Ruegeria sp. YKSD179
CTCGTCAGCCTCATAACCTAAAGGTCTGAAAAAAACAAAAAACACCAAAACTAAAACCAAAAAAGAATAATAAACGCAAAACTGCCCAAACAACACAAACCAAGCAAAAAAACCCTTATAAGCTCAAAAATAACAGCAGCAGGAGTTCTGTTATTTCGAGCACCGCAAGCAGATTTCAGCGCCTGTCCAAACTGGGTACTGACAGTTTGATCTTATGAGAAAAATAACTTCACCCACCCAATTGAGCAGTTAAAAACTCGTTCTGACCGAAACATCCTCATTAGTAATCCGATGTAACTGGAAATTGCGCGCAACGCCTGTCGGCATCAAGATTTTTGAGAAACAAGTGCTGCAATGCTATCTATGTCTCGAAAATTCTGTTCGTTTATCTCCTCCAGCTCCACATTCACTCCAAGTTCAGATTGAATGCCCATAACAATCTGAAGCAGGCTTAGAGAGTCAACTACACCTGATTGTAAGAGCGGATGTGACGTATCAATGTCGTCCTGCGCTCCGACACATTCTTGAACTATCCGGTGGATGACTTCCGCGGGGTCAGCGGTCTGAACCATTGTTATACTCCTATTTCAATTTTGTAGCCCCAGTGCTTCCATCACCCGATCACGCGTTGCGATCCGATCAGGTTTGCCTGAGGCTTTGTTGGGAATTTCCGGCATCTCTATCACCCAATGGGGCACTTTGTGTGCGGACAGTTGCCGTTTGCAATGGTCCTTTATTTGATCTGCGGAAATAACGTCATCTTCATGTGGAACCACCGCTATCGCAATTTTTTCACCACTCAATGTATCAGGTACACCAATGACGATGGCCTCTATGAAAGAACCTGTTTCCTTGACGACTGTTTCGATTTCAATCGGGTCGATGCGGTGCCCCCGGTGACTGATGGTTAGATTTGATCTCCCTGACAGCACCAAATTACCATTGTGAGTGATTGAACCTGTATCTCCAGTGGCTATGTAGCCGGATGGGTCGCGGATCAACACAACCCCGGATTCTTCCACCTGTGCGACAGCCGTAAATGGTGAACGAGCACTAATTGGACCATGGGAATCGTCCTGCGCGCGAAACTCGACACCCGGAAGGGGACGCCCGACATCTCCGGTTTGGTGCGGTGGCCCTTCATGCGAAATACTTTTGACAGACAGCGCTCCGAAAGCTTCACTCACACCATAGCGAACATCTATACACAGATGCGGAACGCTACTTTGAAGTTGCGAAACCAAAGTGGCGTCGACACTGGCGGATCCAATAACGATACGTTCAATCGGACTAACGTCCGTCAACACACCAAATGCTAGCCCCAAGCGCGCGTAAGTTGGGTTGCACAAAAGGGTTCGGCACCCTGTAGTTCGCATAAGCGCATGGTTTTCACCCGGCGTTTTCTTATCACTACAGACTACTGTGCGGCCGGACCAAAGAGTTTCAAAAACCGATGCCCTACCCATCGCGTGGTTTTGTGGAAGAACCGAGAAAACCGGCGCTTTTGGAAAACTATCGTACCAATCTTGACTTGATCGGAGCGACGCAAGAACAGCGGCAGCCTCAAGGCAAACGGCCTTTGGCCTTCCTGTCGAACCGGAAGTGAATTGAAGCTGAAGGGTGTCAGCAACGGGTAGGCTGCGCCGATCACGGCGCATAACTGTTTCCCCCGAGCCATCCAGAGAAATTACGGAGAACACCGAGGCCCCCAACTCCGCCAGCACCGAGGATTTCGTATCTACCAACAACAACTCGGGTGTAACGACCGAGAGCATTTCCTTATACTCTCTTAAAGTCGCCTGCCGAGGGAAGGCGAGTGAGGCGTGCCCTTCGGCCCAAGCCGCCATCTCGATTGCCACGGCTTCTGGACCGTTTGCAATAGCATGACCGACCACAGTCGCGTTGCTCCCAAGCAAGTTTCGCAATCTTTTACGGTGATCTGCAACGCGGTTAGAGAGTTCGGAAAATGTCGTAGAGCAGATGTCATTGACTACCGCCACGTCGTTTGGGCGGTCGGTGGCAATCGCGTCGAACCATGAAATTAGCTGCTGCCGAGCACTCATCGATTTCCCCCTAGCTAACGACCTGACCAGACAAAACATCCTCGGGTCGACCACGCCGACGCACGAGTTGAACCTGGTCGCCGTCGACGAGAACTTCGGCCGGAAGTGGATGACCCAGAAACAGGACCGGGCTGTAAGACAAGCCGTATGCGCCGCTAGAAGTTATTGCCAGTAGGTCGCCAACGCGCAAGCGAGGTAGTTTCTGGGATGACGCGAACTCATCTAGCGGGAGGCACAATGGTCCACTGATCGCGTATTCTACAATTGGTTCCTCTGAAGGGCGATCCGGAACAACCATAGGGTAACTGCGACGGATCACTGATCCCATCCCCGCTGCCGCGGCGTGGTGGTGCATTCCGCCATCCAACACAAGGTGATTTGTGTTGTCGCTTACTTTAACATCGGTCACCCGTGCGACATATGTTCCTGAAGGCGCTGCGATAAAGCGACCGAGTTCAACATAGTGCTTGCGACGATGTCCGCGAGGGGTATCGATAATTGCGCGAAGCGCATCGCCTGCACTGTATATGTCGAATTCTGCATCGCCCTGAAATAGCGGCACACCAAAGCCGCCGCCGAAATTCAAGTGGTTCACGCGAATCCCATGATCGTCTTCAATCTGATCCGCAAGTTCTACCAAGCCTCTGGCTGACGCGCTCCACGCTTCGGGGTCGAAGCACTGCGTGCCGCCGTACGTGTGCAACCCTCTGAATTCGAATGCGTCATCTGTTGCAAGCCTTTGGGCAAGTGCCGGTACCTCGGTTGCCGGAACCCCAAACCTTGATCCGCTTCCAGACATTCGCATTCTTGACCCTTGCAGGCTTCCGAAAGATTGGACCCGGATGGCGACACCTTGCTTGCGACCCGTCTGCTGGGCAATCCGAGCAAGTCTGTCAGCCTCACCCGCAGATTCGAGATTCACGCATGAAATCTTGGCCGCGACAGCTGTTTCAAGATCCAGAGAAGTTTTTCCGGGTCCGGCAAAATGAATTTCTTCCGGATCGAAACCGGCTGCTTTTGCGACGGCTATCTCTCCAGCAGAAGCGACCTCAGCGCCAGTACCGGCCAAACGAAGTGTTTTGGCAACCATGGCGTTGGAATTTGCTTTGAGGGCAAAAAGAATTTTTACGTCGCTACCCAATGCATTCTGAACGAGTTTGACACGCTCTTTCAGAATACCTGCATCGTAAACATATGCCGGCGTTCCAAACTTTTGGGCAATCGTAGTCAGGGGAACATCACCAACAAGGAAATTTTCCGCTTTGTCGGCGACCGAGTTGACCTTCTTTGACTTCGCACCGGAACTGTTTGAGATATCGGGTTTGGCAAGTGTCATTTAGTGGCCCCAAAAAGAGTTTTGGGAACAACTTTTGCGGGAACGCCAATAGCTACTGAATCCGGTGGAACGTCGGAAATCACTAAAGAATTGGCTGAAACCACAGATCTATCCCCAATTGTTACACCGCCGAGAATGGAGCAGTTACAACCTAAAAAGCAGTCATCACCGATAACCGGAGTGATGCGTTGTTGATTTTCGCGATGCGGACCTGTCCCCAGGGTGACTCCATGCATTATGCCAACTCGGTTTCCGATAACCGATCCAGGATTTATCTGGATATTTCCACCGTGCATGAAATGCGGCTCTTCACCAACTTTTGTGCTGCGCTCCAAGTACAAGCCACCCAACAAGGCTGAAGTGGGTTGGATAGTGGTGTAAATGAAACCCAGTACCTTTCGGAACAACCAAACCTGCCGTTTCGCGGCAAACCGTCCGAAACGATAAACAGACAGCGCCCACATAACGCGGATTCCCGATGGCCTATGCCTTCTCCAGTCGTCCAGAAACACGCGAAATGCCGTTTCAGGCCGCTGCTGGCTCTTATTTTCAATAGCGTCTGTCACGAAAAATAGTCTTTCAGACCCCCACGACGGCGAATATCTACAGTAGCACAGTGGAATGATCCGCCGAATGAATAATTGTTCCTAAATGCAACCGGTATTGGTTCGAGGCCCCAGTCTGAAAGGAAGTCCTGCATTGGTCCCTCTTCCGCCTCAACGACAACCTTCGTTTCACTGAGGTTCAAAACATTCATGGAAAGCCAACGGAACGAATGGAACCAAGGATGGCTCTCGGGCAAGGTAGATCGCGGAGCTTCACGGATTTCCCAATCTGAATGTTTTAGAACTTCGGGCATTTCCTTTAACGGACGATCCGGGTTCACCATCAGTTTCCCAGGTGCCAGCGGAACGAATGTCGCGTCAATGTGGATTGCTCGGTAGTCATCGAATTCAACGCGGTGAATCCGGTACCCTCGCGGTTCAAGGTGGCGACGCAGCCATTCAATACCCATGTCGTTGGTGACGTGGCTTCGTTGGATAAATAGGTCGCGCCCACATCGGGCAATATCCGCAGCATCGAAAAGAGGTTCATATTCGCTGGTGACATAGCTTTCACCGCGCACCCAGTTCGGATCGTAAGAGGAGTCGGACATCTCGGGCTTCGGTGCGGCGGTCCAGCGTGCACCCGAAGCGAAGTACTTTTTAACCAAAGTGCGGTAGGCCCAGAACTCGAAGTAACGCGAGCGCCATGCCATCGGAGCTTCGAGGATTTCATCATCGAAAACGATCAGAACATCCCGAGGGTTGGCCTGGCAGTTGCCGCCGATGCTTGTCCAATTGGGTGTCACAATAGGTCGGGCGTGTTGAACAGTATCCGGGCGCCGGACAGTAACGCCCTCATTTTTAAGGACATTAACGAATTCGTCCAATTCCTGCTTTGCTTTGTTCACGGCAAGCGGAGAAATCGGACGCCCAGCGGCTTGAAGGTGGTAGCTTCTGGAACGTTCGAGATGTTCGACCGCCGTCACAGCCTCGAAACCGATTTCCCAAGTCAGATTGGCAGCACCCTCAAGCGTGCCAACGATGACTTCCTCCAGAGGATCCCATTCATTATTGGATTGGACTACGGACAAAATAACCCCCTTGAACTCGTAACAACTGCGACCCGGGCAACCCGGTATCCGTCACTATCACTTGTCGCGAGGATTCAATTAAATTCAAACATTCAAATTAATCTTCGCGCTTTTAGCGTCAACGCCTAAAAAACGTGACAAACTTTGTCGCCTAAACCTTCCCTTCGTTTCCTTGCATACACGCAGCTGGCAGTAAATTCACCGGCTGTATCGTGGCACAATCTGAACGCTGCAATACCGGAATCCTTAGCATTCTCGTCCGCAACTTGACAAGAAATCTTGATATTATTGTGTCTTAGTTTGACAGAGGAGAAACTCGGCGGATAGCGCAACAGAGCTTGAGCGGAAATCGTGAAGTTCATTCTATGAAAAAAGATCGATACTTTGCGGTGCTTTAGTGAACCGATTGACGCGCATGACCTTCAACCAGCACAACTTGATTTCTAACAAGTTACCGAAAAACACAGTTTTTTGCCGCGAAAATAACGTAAGACACTGTTTCAAATTTGCAGAATAGGCGGGCCCAAATAGAGATTTGATTGTGCTTCGTAAACAATAACTGATGGACGAGCACTTAGAACTTGCCGCTGGGTTAACTTAGAATCACCTGACCGGGTTGCTTAAGTGCTGGAAAACCAAGGCGACGCAAGGTGTTTGAGGAAGATCAAAGAGTGTTTGAGTAAATCTAAAAAGACACTAATGCGGCCCGCCTTTGTTATCCGAAATCGTTCGGAACTCGCTTCCAAGCCAAGGGAACCGGGACGTCATTGGTTCAACAAAATGCAAATCCATCAGGTTTTTCATGGTTCGATGGATAAGTTGTGATGTCGCGATAGGGCAAACGTTGCTGGTAAACAGCGAAACGGTGCGGACAAAGCTTTTGCCAGGAAATGGTAGCACCCTGGTATTTTCATGGTATCGCCTTGCGCGGTAATAGCTGGCTGCCGTTGTTATCGTCCAACCGCTACTGTCCGCGACCAATCCTATTACGGATTGATTGCACTCAAGCTCGAATTTGTTTGGCAAGTTTATCTTGCTGCGCGTTAACTGCATTTCGATCAGCTTGCCAATCGTGTGATCCCGAGAATATCTCAGAAAAGGAAGTGAGTGTTTGGCGCTGATCAGATCCTTGACCTCTCCATTGTAATCCGGCGGGAGGATGACAATAAATGGGTCCCGCATCAGCGGATATTCCATTAGACCTTCGACATTCTCGGCCGGTCGGGTAGCAATTCCGGCATCCAATTTCTGAGCCTGTAATTTCTCGATGATTTCGTGGCTAGGGCGGGCAAAGTGACGAAAATTGCAGCGCGGTAGAGCGGCGGAGAGAAAGCTAAAAAACTCCGGTGCGATTTGGTTATCGAAATCGTCGATCAGCGCCAGTCGCAAATCGGTCGCGTGTTGCCATCTGCCTGATCTGATTTCAGCCTCTCCGCGTTTCAGCGCCGTCATCCCTTCATATACATGCCGGGCAAAGACGGTTCCGGCGGGTGTCAGACCCATTGGCCGACGCCCGTGATCCACCAGTTCAACCCCCAAAGCGCCTTCCAAGCTTCGTAAATGATTTGAGACTGTGCTTATGGATAGCCCTGTTTCGGCTGAAACCTTTTGAACGGATCCCAGTTTGGATATAAGCTGAAAAACTTCCAACCATCTAAGGCTCAATGGTTTTCTGGTCATTGTCGAATCCCGAAATTTAAGCACTTTCGGAAAAGCGAAACAAAGTTTCGCTTTTTTCGCAACAAAATTTTTGATTCACTCTTTCCCAACCCTCAGATTATGTTTCTATCACTTAACCAGAGTTCGAAATCTCACAAAAACCGAACACTGAATACCAGCACGGAGAAAGTAATCAAAATGATCAAGAAAAACCTGTTGACGACGGCCTTCGCCGGGATTGCTGCCTTGACCGCCTCGCAGGCTGCAGCGCTGGACGAAATCACCGTCGCGTACTTCTTAGAATGGCCAATGCCTTTCCAGTATGCCAAAGCGAATGGAACATATGAAGAAGAGCTTGGTGTTAAAATCAACTGGGTGTCGTTCGATACCGGAACGGCCATGTCGGCTGCGATGGCGTCCGGCGACGTTCAGATCGCTGTCAGCCAAGGGGTGCCGCCTTTTGTGGTAACAACCTCGGCAGGTCAGGACATTCAGATCGTGGATGTCGCCGTCAGCTATTCCGATAATGACAATTGCGTCGTGGCAGAAGCCCTGGAAATCGACAAGTCCAGCGCTAAGGAGTTGGATGGCAAGAAAGTCGGAGTACCGATCGGAACTGCAGCGCACTATGGCTTCCTATCGCAGATGGCTCATTTCGGCGTGGACGTCGGTTCCATGGAAATCGTTGACATGGCGCCTGCGGATGGCGCGGCCGCCTTTGCGCAAGGTAACCTGGATATGGTGTGCGGCTGGGGCGGCGCATTGCGTCGTATGGTCGAGCACGGCAACATCCTGTTGACAGGCGCCGAAAAGGAAGAGTTGGGCATTCTGGTTTTTGACGTGACCAGCGCACCTTCCGGCTTTATCGAAGAAGAGCCCGAGCTTTTGTCGAAGTTCCTGAAGGTAACAGCAGATGCGAACGCCAAATGGAATGCAGGTGACGCCAAGGATGAAATGCTGCCGGTAATCGCCAAAGATGCGGGTATGGACCCTGCAGATGCCGAGGCGACGATAGCAACTTTCACATTCCCCTCTGTTGACGAGCAACTGTCTGACAAATGGCTCGGAGGCGGTGCTCAGGAATTCATGAAAGGCGTTGCGAACGTGTTTGTTGAAGCAGGCAGCATCGAATCTGCGTTGGATTCGTATGACGGCACTGTCAATTCAGGTCCTCTGGCTTCCGCGGCCAACTAAATCGAATAAAAAGAAATGCAGACCGGCTCGAATCTCGGGCCGGTCCTTTAATAAGCAGGAAGGATGCAGGATGCCAGAGTTGGACATCGTAGAGTTGTCCATGCGCTTCGACCTACCGAATGGAACTTCGGTTCAGGCGCTGAAGGATGTGTCGCTGAGTTTGAAAGAAGGTGAACTCATGTCCGTTCTGGGCCCGTCAGGGTGCGGAAAGACGACCTTGCTTAACATTGTTGCCGGCTTTCTGGCACCGACCTCCGGCAGGGTAGAGCTCAATGGCCATTTGGTCAAAGGGCCGGATGCTGAACGCGGGATGGTGTTCCAGAAGGGTGCTTTGTTCGAGTGGATGAACGTCCGTGAAAACGTGGAATTCGGCCCCCGAATGAAGGGTATGCCAAAAGCGGAACGCGATAAGATATCGGATCACCTGCTTGAAGTTGTCGGATTGCAGGATTTCAAGGACAAGGCGGTTTATGAGCTGTCAGGTGGGATGCAGCAGCGTGTCGCGCTGGCCCGATGCTTGGCTAATGAACCCGATGTCATTCTGATGGATGAACCACTTGGTGCTTTGGACGCGTTGACGCGTGAAAAAATGCAGGGTCTGGTTCTTAAGCTTTGGAAAGAAACGGGTAAGACAATCATTCTGATCACTCACTCTGTCGAAGAGGCGCTGCTGTTGGGCGAACGTCTGATCGTGATGGCGCCACGTCCCGGGCGAATTCACAAGGAATACAGGCTGCCGTTTGCCGAACGCGGTGTTAACGCCGACCTGCGAGACGTTAAAAAATCCGAAGGTTTTGCCGAGAAACGCGATGAAATCCTGTCGATGATTTGGGAGATGGAAGAAGAAATCATGGGTCGCACGGAGCAGGTCGCATGATTGTACTTATTTTCTACATAGGGCTGTTTGCCGGGGCCTTCTTCATTGTCTATGCATTGCGTCGTGGCCTGCAATCGCGCCAAGATTTCACCAGCCTTAAGACGGTGACCTTTGGTGATGAAAGTGCGGTTAGGGCGGATAGGGCGGCTTCAATAATCTCAGTTGTTGTGATTTTCTTAATCTGGGGTGCGTTCACCGGATCCAAGTTAATGCCAATACACGTTCCGGGCCCGTTCGTAGGTGAGACGCAATTCACCTATACCCTTGAACACCCAGATGGCAGCACTGATGACGCAACTGTATTCGTCCGCGTTCCTTCATTCGGAGAAGAAGTGGAGGATTTCAATGTCGACGCTGGCAGCGGGTTCGCTAAGGACGATGCCTTTGCAGCGCCTGCAGGTCGTTCATCGACCATATTATTTGACAAGAATGATGAAACCTCGCGCAAGGACGGTGCAAAGATCATCGCAATTAATGGCACGCCTATTGGTCAGGGCGACAAAGTGGATAGTGGTGACGGATCAATCACTTTGACTGACAAGGGGGCAATTAGCTTCACGCCGAAACAGGGTCTGCAGATGAACCCGATTTGGTTGCCTGCACCCGAGACGGTTGTGGCCAGATTTTTTGAGATCGCAAATGAGGGCTACCAGAACTTCTCGCTCTGGCAGCACTTGGGATGGTCATTGTTGCGCGTTATTGCAGGTTTTGTCGCCGGAGCTTTGGTTGGTATTCCGTTGGGCTATGCCATGGGCCTTTCGGGTTGGTTTCGAGGCTGGTTCGACCCAATTGTCGAATTTATGCGGCCCGTTCCGCCACTGGCGCTGATCCCGCTGGTCATCATTTGGTTCGGCATTTGGGAAACAGGCAAAATTGTTCTGCTTTTCCTCGCTGCGCTATGGATTATGACCATCGCGGCCCGAGCGGGCGTATCTGGAGTGAACATCTCTAAAATTCACGCAGCCTATTCGCTAGGGGCGTCTAAGTGGCAGATCATGCGTCACGTGATCGTTCCGAATTCGCTTCCGGAAATCTTTACGGGTGCAAGGGTCGCAATGGGAGTCTGCTGGGGTACAGTTGTTGCCGCAGAACTCGTCGCGGCGCAAAAGGGTGCAGGAATGATGATCATCGCGGCCTCGAAATTCCAGCTAACGGACATTGTTATCATGGGTATCGTGATGATCGGTATCATTGGTTACGGGATCGATATTTTGATGCGCAAGGCCGAAAACTGGCTTGTGCCGTGGAAAGGTCGCAGCTGAACGCGCAAAACTCGCAGAAAACCCCGGGGAGCGCCCGGGGTTTTTTCTTTAGCTGCGAATTCTAACGAAATCTGGATCATAGGGCGATGGCGCAATGACATGCACGTTGACCCGATCGCCGCATAAGTCCAGCTCCATGGTTGCACCTTCTTTTGCAAACTCAGGCAAAACAAATGCGTAAGCCAAGTTCATTCCAACGCGGTGTCCCCAATCGCCGGACGTAATTGTGCCTACGACGCGGCCATTTTCCATCAGCGAAGCCCCGCTATGCGCGGGCGCGTGTTCACAGTCCACGCGCAGCGTCACAAGTTTACGATTTGGTCCTTTGGCATGGCGATCCACTAACGCATCTTTGCCTACAAAGTCATTTTTTTCGAACTTCACAAACCGATCTAATCCGGTCTCAAACGGATTGAACTCGGTTAGCAGATCAGCTTTCCAATGGAGAAAACCTTTTTCCATACGCATTGAATCCACGGCTCGTGCACCGAATAAGCGCAAGCCATAAGCCTCGCCTGCCTTTCGTAAGGCGAGATAGGCCGCATAAAGCGAAGCGTTGGGAACATGGATTTCGTAAGCAAGCTCGCCGGAAAAACTGACCCGCATAACAGTGGCGGGTGCTATTCCTACGAAGCACTCCCGCACGCATAGCCACGGGAAAGCATCGTTTGACCAATCTCCCCGCGCACAGGCTGCCAGTACGTCACGCGCGTTGGGTCCGGCCAGGACTAATATTGTCTGTTCGTTTGTCAAAGATCGGATATTGACGTCTTCGTCATCGTGAACATGACTGCTGAGCCAGTCCATGTCGTGATACTCGCTGGCGGCAGCCGACCCGTACCAGACTCGATCCGGCCCCCGGTCACTGGCGGGTAGATTGGCCAGTGTGGCCTCGCCCTTTACCATCCCATGGTGATTCAGCAGGTATCCAAGCCCAACCCTTCCGTTCCGTCTTGTCACCGTGCCGCAGAACATTCGGTCAAGAAACGCGTGACGATCCTCACCTGTGATTTCGAAACGGTTGAACCCGTTGACTTCACACAAGCCAACATTTTCCTGAACTGCTTTGACTTCACTTGCAACGACATCGAATACTTCATCGAAACTGAAACTCAGAGCGTGATCAAAATCTGAAGCAGGTTTGATAAAATCAACCCGCTCCCACCCGTTCACTACCGCGAACTCCGCGCCTTCAGCTGCCAAGACAGGCGTCAGAGGCGTGGTTTTGGCTGGTCGCCCGGCGGGGCGGTGCTCATGAGGAAAGTGAAAGCGAAATTCGTTCTGGTAATCTTCGATTGCCTTCAAACCAGTTAACTCGACATTGGCGTGGCCAGTGAACCGACGCGGGTCAAGAACCCATGTATCGTAACACGCCTCGCCATGAACAATCTGTTGCGCCAACAACCACCCATGGCCGCCGCCTTCCCCCAGCCCGGCGCGCAGGCCGATGATACAGAACGCGTTGCGTTTGCCGGGTATTGGACCGACAAGGGGGGCGCCATCAATCGTATAGGTGATTGGCCCATTGACGACGGTGTGAATGCCGACCTCCATCAGCGCAGGCATTCTGGCAAATGCCCCTTCCAATACATCAGTAACGCGGTCCAGGTCATCGGGACAAAGCGCATTGACGAAATTCGGGTCAATTCCGTCCATACCCCACGTCTTACAATCCTGTTCGTAAAAACCGACCAAAAGACCGTTCTTTTCCTGACGGCAATAATAATCACTGATCGGACAACGGATAAGCGGCATTCTGTGGCCCGCTTCTTTGATTGCAGTTATCTCTTCGGTCAGAAAATATTGATGCTCCATCGCTGCCACGGGATGGTGCACACCCATCATCGCGCCAACTTCGTTAACCCTGTAACCGCAAGCATTCACTACAATATCGCAGTCGATATCGCCGTGTTCAGTGTGTACCGTCCACGTGTCGTCCTTATGCTGGGTCAAGCCGACCACGGGAGTGTTCCGATAAACTTCGGCCCCAGCCTTTCGGGCACGCCGGGCCAAAGCCTGACACAGTTGTGCTGGGTCGATATCGCCATCCAGCGGATCCCACAGCCCGCCAATCAAATTTTCCGTAGAAATCAGAGGGTGTCGACGTGCGCATTCCTGTGCGCCTATGACTTCAAAGTGAACATCCATTCCACGCGCCATTGAGGCAAAGTGGCGATATCCTTGCATTTGAGCCTCGGTATTGGCCAGCCGAATGCCACCATCCCCGTGGTGGTAGTTAATTGGGTACTCGGGGTCGTTGGCCAATTCCTTGTACAGATTGATAGAATGAGTCTTAAGGCCCACCATAGTCTGGTTTGCGCCAAAATTAGTGACTTGGGCTGCAGAATGCCAAGTTGTTCCGCTGGTCAGTTCATTACGCTCAACCAGAACAACATCTGTCCATCCTTCTTGAGTAAGGTGATACAAAGTCGAGCACCCGGCGATGCCTCCGCCGATAACCACAACCTTTGTCCGAGATTTCATAAGGCCGCCTCCGGTAACTTCCGAGGCATTAGGCTGAGCATTCCAACGGAACCGCAATACCGGGAGCGAATGTCAGAAAAAATCGAAAGAGAGATGCGAAAAAATGATATTTCCGCGCGGCTTTTCACCGCGCGGTTTATTTGGTTTTCTACTTCGTCTCATGCGAGCAATTTCGCCACAGACTTTTGCCAGCGATGGCTTATCCGAAAACCCGTCCTAGTGCGCCGTCGACTGCATCGGTTATCTGATCGATATCATCAGCGGTCGCAATCAGTGCCGGCGAGAAGCAAAGCGTGTTGTTCCGGCTAGGGATTGATCGGTTGGTCGCGCCAATTATCACGCCCTGCGCCATACAGTCGGCCACAACAGCCTGAACTTTCTTTTCATCCATAGGTTCTTTGGTCGCCCGATCCGAAACAAGTTCCGCACCAAGGAAAAGACCCTTGCCGCGCACATCCCCGATCACTTGGTGTTTTTCCATCAATCCATGAAGGTTGCCCATCAGACGCTCACCCATGTCGGTGCAGTTCTGCAGCAGATTTTCATCCTCGATGATGCGCATGTTTTCAATCGCTGCCGCTGGACCAGCGGTGCAGCCACCGAAAGTGGAAATGTCTCGGAAATAGTTCAACGGATCCGAGGCGTCGTCCTTGAACATGTCGAATACTTCCTCAGTTGTGACCATAACGGCAATGGCCGCATAACCCGAGGCGACGCCTTTGGCCATCGTTACGAAATCTGGCTTGATGCCGTATTGCTGGTAGCCAAACCAAGTGCCGGTCCGGCCAACGCCGCAGACGACCTCGTCGATATGCAGCAGCACGTCGTATTTTTTACAGATCTCTTGGACGCGTTCCCAGTAGCCCTCTGGCGCTTCGATCACACCGCCGCCCGCTGTGACAGGTTCCAGGCACAAAGCGCCCACTGTCTCGGGACCCTCGCGCAGAATTACCTCTTCAATAGCGTCGGCTGCTGCCTTGCCAAATGCTTCGCCGGATAGGTCCTCCAAGCCGAGCTCGTGCTTGCGATACTCCATGCAGTGAGGAACACGGATAAAATCGGGTGCAAACGGTCCGTACTGAGCGTTGCGTTCATCCTGACCGCCCGCCGACATCGCCGCCAGAGTCGAGCCGTGGTAGTCACGGTCGCGGTAAAGGATTTTGGTTTTTTTGCCGCCATAGCGTTTATGGGCGATCTGGCGAACCATTTTGAACGCCTTCTCGTTCGCTTCGGAACCGGAGTTCGTGTAGTAAACCCGGCTCATACCAGGCATTTTGTCGATCAGTTTTTCAGCAAAAATAGCACCCGGAATCGAACCCGCTGAATTTGCAAAATAGCACAGCTTCATCAGCTGATCATACACGGCCTTGCATATCGATTCGCGACCATATCCAACATTGACCGTCCAAACACCGCCTGACACGGCGTCCAGATGTTCTTTGCCATTCTGGTCCCAGACGCGCATGCCCTTGCCTTCGACAATGATACGCGGATCGTTGGTTTCAAAGGGTTTATGCTGCAGCAGATGGTGCCAGATGTGAGCGCGGTCTGCCTCAACTACATGAGAGAGGTCGTTTTCGTTGAACGTGCCGTCCATGACATGTCCTTTCAGTCAAATGCGATGTTCCGGATGTGGGAACAGTCCCACGATAGCATGAATTTGCGATAGCACAGATCACCGCGAATGGCCTGTCGACAATAGGGCCAGATGGGATGATAGATTATCGCCAGACCCTTGGCTTGCGGTATTTCTACGGGTTTGTCACGCAGCCAACTTTGTGATCAATTCGCGCCAACCGAGATTTGGGAGGATCCGCAAATGGCAGCATCAAATATTTACGAGCGTCATTTGGACAAATGCGCCGCAAATTACACTCCGTTGACGCCGGTAAGCTTTATTCAGCGTTCGGCGCATGTTTATCCCGACTATCCATCGGTAGTTTACGGAGCCCGCCGATACACTTGGGCGGAAACCTATGCCCGTTGCTGCCGTCTTGCCAGCGCGCTGTCGGCACACGGTGTGCAGTCGGGGGAAACGGTTTCCATTATTGCAGCGAATATCCCTGAACTGTACGAAGCGCATTTTGGCGTCCCAATGATCGGAGCAGTTCTAAATGCAATAAACACGCGGTTGGATGCGGCGATTATCGCGTTCATTCTGAATCATGCCGAGTCAAAGGTCCTGTTTGTCGATCCAGAGTTTTCCGGCGTAGTTAAAGAGGCCTTAAAACAGGTCGAACGCGACCTGTTGGTCATCGATATTGAGGACGCTTCTTTCAAAGGTGGTGAGAAACTGGGTACTTTGTCTTACGACGCTCTGTTGGCGGAAGGAAATCCGGAGTTCGCTTGGTCTCTGCCTGCCGACGAATGGGACGCGATCACATTGAATTACACGTCAGGGACCACGGGTAATCCAAAGGGTGTGGTGTACCATCACCGCGGAGCTGCGTTGAACGCACAGTCGGACCTGCTGGATTGGAACATGCCGAAACACTCGGTGTATCTTTGGACACTGCCAATGTTTCACTGCAATGGATGGTGTTTCCCCTGGGCGATGGCGGCAAACGCTGGAGTTTCAATTTGTCTGCGCGCAGTACGCGCGGAACCAATTTATGCCGCTTTCAGGGACGAAAAGGTTACTCACTTTTGCGGAGCTCCGATCGTATTGAACATGTTGGCCAACGCGCCGGATGAACTCAAGGATTTCGATCACGAGATCAAGGTGATGACTGCTGGTGCCCCACCACCCGCTGCAGTTATCGAAAAGATGGAAGGTATGGGAATAGAGGTCACGCATGTGTATGGCCTGACCGAAACCTACGGCCCTTCAGTGGTTTGTGCCTGGAAAGACGAATGGAACGACAGGACCGCCGAGGATCGCGCAGCGCTCAAAGTCAGGCAGGGCGTTCGGTACACTGCCTTGTCGGGGTTAATGGTGGCTGACCCAGAGACAATGGAACCTGTTCCCGCCGACGGAGAGACGATGGGCGAGATATTCATGCAAGGCAACGTCGTGATGAAAGGTTACCTGAAGAATGCCGATGCAACGGACAAGGCATTCAAGGGCGGATGGTTTGCGTCAGGCGATTTGGGCGTCATGCATCCTGACGGCTACATCGCGCTGAAAGACAGGTCCAAAGACATCATCATTTCAGGCGGCGAGAATATCTCATCCGTTGAAGTCGAGGATGTTCTTTACAAGCATTCTGCAGTAATGGATGCCGCCGTAGTTGCCCGCCCCGACGACAAGTGGGGAGAGACGCCCTGTGCGTTTATCGAATTGAAGCCGGGGAGCGACGCAACCGAGGCTGAAATCATCAGTTTCTGCCGGGAAAACATGGCCCATTTCAAAGCGCCTAAAACGGTTGTGTTTGGTTCATTGCCCAAGACGTCGACGGGTAAGATCCAAAAATTCAAACTGCGGGATCAAGCGCGTGCTTTGGGTTAAGCATTCGTCTTTTCGAAAATTGACAGATCAAGCTTTAACATTTCGCCCATCCAGAGGGCGCGATCCCGGTGGTCAGCCAAGTGGTTGCCAGTTTCTGGATGGGTGAAAATAGTCAAACCGTTTCGATTCAGCATCAGCCACGGAATTACTTGGTCAAAGGCGTCGGGGGCAAAGCCCAGCTGACAGCTCCAGCGCGGATGCGGACCAACATTTCTGGCGTGCATCCGACCCATCTGTACGGGAAACAGCCGAGAGACATCTTCGCATAGCTTTTGTGCGAGGTCTTGCGTTTCTGCATCGAAGTAAACGTGCGCATGATAGCCGGTAATCTCTGGCATGGCGTATCCTTTGAATTTTGGAAGAGCCTACACAAGAACGGCACGCTGTCACTTCGTTGTTGTCACACAGTGTCTGTGCGCGCGGTCAGGTCGGCGCATTCGCGTCAGGATACGCTGCTGCAAAAGCCGGAAGATTGCCGCAAGCTGCCTCAACTGACAAAAGTTTAGGCATATCAGACAGATCGACCTGCCAACGCCTGGCATTGTAAATCTGCGGCACAAGGCAAATGTCGGCAAGTCCTGGCGTTGAGCCGGTGCAATAAGGTGCCTGTTTAAACCCGCTCAACAATGCCTCAAACGCCAGCAGACCGGGGCGAATGAAATGGCGCATCCAGCTTCCGGGCATGTCGTCGGCGCCGTCACTCAGTTCAGTGGCATGTCGGGCGACGGAAAGGTTGCAGACTGGATGAATATCGACGGCGATACTGTAAGCTAAAGCTTGAGCCGCAGCCCGTTCTGCTGGTTCGTTTGGCAGAAGGTTCAAGTTTCGCGTCCGGTCCAGATAATCGAGAATAGCGAGTGACTGTGTAAGGCGCAGCCCATCAATATCTAGAACCGGAACCAGCCCCTGCGGGTTTCGGGACAAATGCGAAGCCTCCCGGTGTGCTCCCTTAACCAAGTCGACAAATTCCGAGCGATAGCTGATTTCGGCCATATTCAGCGCGATCCGTACCCGGTAGCTGGCCGAAGATCGCCAGTAGTCATAAAGTATTACATCCGACATTTGAGCCTCTGGCTATCTTGGGTCATTGGCGGCAATGACGGCTCCAATATTTGTTTCATTTTTATGAAGGCTCATTCTTTTGAAGCGCAGCCGCCTTTATCGCCTGTTTCAGGATATTGTTGTCTCCTATGTGGTTGGCCAGAACCAAAATCAACCGAGCATTCAGAGCGTCGCTGTCCTGTCTTTCAAGCCCTTCATGGGCCTCAAGTAGATCGGCGTAAAAATCATCGGCGTGATCGAAATTCGCTGAAAGGATCAGATCGGCCATGATTTTTACTCCTTACCCGTGGCGCGGTGCATCGCGTGCCGGAATGCGTTTTCTTCAAATGTATCGCGTCTGGCCGCGACGTGCTGATCGGGTCGGATCAAATAAACCGCACTGGTCGCGTCACCTAGATAACGGCGTTTCAATGCCAGCGTTGGGTCGTCCTTTATTGACAATGCAAGTCTTGGGACAGGCACGCCGTCCACTTCAAAGTCATCCGGTGCGTCTGCGTCTATGGTCAGTAAAGTGAATCGATTGGCCAATTTGGGCAACAGAAAGGTGTCACCCAGCGGCGCGTCGGGGCAGGGCGATCCCGGTCGGGTGCTTGCCGGACCGTTCAGCCCATCTGCCGAGTTCAAAGGCGAGCCGTCATAGGTACAAGGCGTGCTCAAGCGACCGGAGTTGACCATCGGACGCGCAAAATCATAATGCTCGCTAAGGTCCAGAACGGCGTCGCGCAATATGCGGGACATTGGTGACTTGGGCGTGATGAAATCCGTCGAACGGGTGGAATTCAGAATGTTTTCGTCAGCTCCGAGGATCCGCTCGAGATCATAGCTGTCCAACAAGGATTCCGGCGCGCTTCCGTCCAGCACCATTTTCAGCTTCCAGCACAGGTTATCAGTGTCCTGCAAACCGGAATTGGCTCCGCGCGCTCCAAATGGGCTGACTTGGTGCGCGCTGTCACCGGCAAAAATCACACGTCCATGGCGAAATTGCTCCATGCGGCGACATTGGAAAGTATAGATACTGACCCATTCCAGTTCGAATTTAACATCCTCGCCCAACATGGCCTTGAGACGCGGGATCACATTCTCGGGGCGTTTTTCTTTTTCTTTATCGATATCCCACCCCAGTTGCAGGTCGATCCGCCAGACACCATCAGGTTGCTTGTGCAGCAACGCCGACTGGCCCCTGTTGAACGGAGGGTCAAACCAGAACCAGCGTTCCGACGGAAAATCGGCATCCATCACGACATCGGCAATCAGAAAGTTATCCTCGAACACACGCCCAACGAAATCTTCGCCCAACATGGTTCGCATTGGAGAAGCAGCGCCGTCGCAGGCGATTACCCAATCGGCTTCGACGGTGTAAGACCCCTCGGGCGTATCCACCTCAAGCCGGACGTGATCAGGATGGGTTCCGACTGCTTCAACCTTATTGCGACCGCGGATTTCTATTGGTGCACCTTCGGATTGCAGCTCGCGGACACGGTTGACCAAAAACTGCTCCAGATAGTATTGTTGAAGGTTGATGAACGCCGGTCTTTGATCTCCTTTTTCGGGCTGCAGATCAAATTCATAGACTTGCCGGTCGTCAAAAAAGACCTTTCCCTTGTTCCACAAAACGCCCTTGTCGACCATGGCCTGCCCACAGCCCAACCGATCAAGGATTTCTAACGGGCGTTTGGCAAAGCAAATGGCGCGACTGCCAAAACTGACCTTGTCATTATCATCCAGCACGATAACTTCGACACCCTGCTGGGCCAGATCGATGGCTGCCGCCAGCCCAACGGGGCCAGCGCCGACAACAATGATCTTGTGGCGGACCGGTACCGGCGCCGCCTGGTCCGGGTTGGATTGATAGGCATACAGCGGAACTTCGAATACCTTGTTCACAGTTGCTCTCCCCTTCCATGGCTCAGAGGGCGTTCGACGAAAGCGCCCCGCGCAGTTTGGCTGTAGGATTTGGCTTATCGTCTCATTATCCGTAACGACCCGACACGATCTGGATCAAGTTCAGGCCGGGATTTATTAACCTTGCAAAGCCTCCCACATTTCAAGATCTCGCTGGGCAGTCCAGATACGAGGGGTGTCGATCCCGCGAGCTTCGTCATAGGCACGGGCTACGTTAAACGGAAGGCAGTGCTCGTATATTGCATAGTTTGAAAATTTTGGGTCGCATTCAGCACGAACTGCGTCCCATGCTTCTTTCAATGTGCCACCGCGTGCAGCAACCTTGGCGGCAGGTCGGTAGGTGCTGTCAACGAAATCGCGGGTGTTTTCGATGGCGGCGTTGACCATGTCCTTACCGACCAGCGCATCGCCCCGTCCTGGTGCAATCGCATCCACGTCGAACCACTTTATCTCATCCAACGTGTCACCCCAGTCACCGAAATGCCCGTCGCCGCAGTAGCAAGCAGAGTGATATTCAACGATGTCGCCAGTGAACATCACGTTCTGATCGGGCACGTGGATAACAATATCTCCAGCAGTATGAGCGCGGCCCAGATGCATTAAATCGACCCGTCGATTGCCCAGATAGATTGTCATGGTGTCGCTGAACGTGGTGGTTGGCCAGGTTAGCCCGGGAATGCTTTCATGACCTTCGAACAGGCGTGGGAAACGCTGGAATTCGCTGTCCCAGTCTTCTTGGCCGCGTTCCACAACCATGGCGCGGGCCATGTCCGACATTACAATCTGTTGCGCATTAAAGGCGCTTGCACCAAGGACGCGTACAGCATGGTAATGGGTAAGCGTCACATGGGTGATCGGTTTGTCGGTAACCGAACGCACGCATTCGATAACTTTGTTCGCAAGTCTGGGTGTCGCCTGCGCTTCGACGATCATGACACTGTCGTCACCGATGATCACACCTGAATTCGGGTCACCTTCGGCTGTAAAGGCATACAGCCCGTCGCCAACTTCGGTGAAAGAGATTTTCTTTTCGGACATGTCCCCCTGGGACGCGAATGCTTTGGCCATGGTGGGTTCCTTATCGTGCGTAGGGGTTTTCAAGGGCAGGCAAAACGGTACCAACGCAGTCGCCAAATCCGATGGTGTATCCATCGCCGTTGGCTATGCCTTTCAACGTCAGGGTGTCGCCGTCTTCGATGAAGCTACGCGTTTCGCCAGTTGCAAGTGTCATCGGTTCCTTCCCACCCCAGCTGAGTTCCAGAAGCGAACCCCGCTCAGGTTTGGACGCACCGGAGATCGTTCCAGATCCTAGAAGATCACCGACATTCATTGGACAGCCTGACGTCGTGTGGTGCGCCAGTTGTTGAGCGGCCGAATAGTACATCTGGTTATAGTTAGTCCGAGCAATTGTGGTTTCAGGTTTGCCTTCAGGGGCAATCGTTACCTCTAGATCGATGTCATAAAGCATGGGGCCGCAATCTTTGAGGTGGTCCAGCAACTCGAACTCACGTTCTGGTGTGGCGCAACGGAACGGTTCAAGGGCGGGTTTGGTCACGATCCAAGGGCTAATCGAAGTGGCGGTGGCCTTCGCTTGAAACGGCCCAAGCGGCTGATATTCCCACGCCTGAATGTCGCGGGCTGACCAATCATTAAGCAGAACATAACCAAAAATTTGATCGTCGGCTTCCTGCACCGATATCGGACCGTCTGAAGGTGTGCCAACGATCGCTCCCATCTCGAGCTCGATGTCAAAGCGCCGACACGGAAGGAATGCGGGCTTGTCATGGTCTGGTGACTTCAATTGCCCCCAAGGACGACGGATATCTGTACCAGAGACTACTACTGATGATGCGCGCCCATTGTAGCCGATTGGTATGTGCAGCCAATTCGGGGGCAGTGCGTTTTCCGGACCACGAAACATGGTGCCGACGTTAAAAGCGTGATTTCTGCCCGCATAGAAATCAGTATATTCGCTAACTGCGAACGGCATATGCATCTCGACGTCGGCCTGTGGAACAAGCAACGTTTCAACACGTTCCTGTTCTACTGATCCTTCTGCCAACAGCTCAGTCAGGCGCTCGCGAAGGGCGGCCCAGACGGCCGGACCTTGTTCCATTAGCGGGTTCCAGAAGGGAAGATCGAAGAGCGGTTCATCGGAAAGGGAAATTATCCCCCTTGCTTCGGCTTCTGTTACGTTTAGGATCAGGTCGCCGATCGCAACACCACACTTTGGTTCATCGTCTTTAATCGAAAACACGCCATAGGGCAGGTTATTCAGTGGAAACGGGTGTCTTGCGTCATTGGCAGATGTCACCCAAGAGAATTTCAATGGCATGTTTCGTCCTTAGTTGTCGCGCGGACAGGCGTTTCGCCTGCGGGTTTACGAACCGGGGCGGATGGATTTCAGCCCAAGCAAAATAGCAGCCGCAATCATGAAACTTCCACCGATCCGGTCCAGCCATAACCTGGCCGGACCTTTAAGGCGCTTGGCCAGCCAACTTGCACTGCCGCCGTAGACGGTAAGAAACATGGCATCCAAGATCAGGTATGTGGCGGATAGGATAGCAAATTGTGACCAAAAGGGCAGAGCACCATCGATGAACAGGGGAAATAACGCGGCAAAAAACACCACTGCCTTAGGGTTGGCTGCTGAGGTAATAAAACCTTGCAACCACAAAGATTTGCGACTGGCGAGCGCGGCTATTTGCATTGCCTTGCGTTTGGCTCTCAGGATCGTTCGCGCACCAAGAAAGATCAAATAAGCGACACCTAACCACTTGATCACCGTCAATGCGCTGCCGGATGCAGCAATCAACGCTGCCAGTCCAAGGCCGGCCGCCAACATCTGCAAAAAGTTGGCCGTTAAATCCCCGGCAGCAGTGAATATTCCGCGTCCAAGACCATTGACAGCACAATTCGACAGCATCAGCAATTGGCTGGGGCCGGGCGTGCTCATCAATAGCAGGACGGTCGCGACATAAGTGATCCAGATATCAAAGCCCATATCGGCTATTTCTTTCCTGGGGTACCATCAAACTTCTTTTCGATATCCGTCCAACAATCAATGTAGTCATCTTGCATCGGCGCTTCGTTCGCCGCAAACCCCGTCAGATGTTGCGGGAAACGTGTCTCGAACATGAATGACATAGTGTTATCCAGCTTGTCAGGTCCCAAGTTGGAATTCGAAGCTTTTTCAAAAGCTTCTTTGTCCGGCCCATGTGGTAGCATCATATTGTGCAAGCTCATGCCGCCGGGGACAAAACCCTGAGGTTTGGCATCATATTGGCCGTAGATGTTACCCATTAACTCGGACATGATGTTCTTGTGATACCAAGGCGGACGGAAGGTATCTTCCATCACCATCCAGCGTTCCCGGAACAGAACAAAGTCGATATTTGCGGTGCCGGGTTGCCCGGACGGGGCGGTCAATACGGTAAAGATCGAAGGGTCCGGGTGATCGAAAAGGATGGCTCCGACAGGGCAATAATTTCGAAGATCATATTTGTACGGCGCGTAATTTCCGTGCCAAGCAACGACATCCAAAGGACTATGACCGATTTTGGTGGTGTGGAATTGACCACACCATTTAATCGTGACGGTTGAAGGCGCATCGCGGTCTTCAAAAGCTGCGACAGGTGCCTTGAAGTCGCGCGGATTGGCCATGCAATTGGCGCCAATTGGTCCTCGCCCAGGCAATTCGAATTTTTGTCCGTAATTTTCGCAAACGAACCCTCGCGCCGGACCCTCTAAAACTTCGACGCGGTACAACAGTCCGCGCGGGAGAATAGCAATTTCCTTTGGCTCGAGATCAATGACTCCTAATTCTGTCGCAAATCGAAGACGGCCTTCCTGTGGTACAACCAACAGTTCGGAATCGGCGGAAAAGAAATAATCGTCCACCATCGATTCGGTAACCAAGTAAATGTGGCTTGCCATGCCAACTTGAGTGTTCACGTCGCCTGCGGTGGTCATCGTGCGCATGCCTGTCAGCCAAGTCAGCCCAACAGCAGAATGGGGTACAGGGTCCCAACGATATTGACCAAGGCTGATCACATCTGGGTCGACATTTGGTGCCGATTTCCAATAGGGAAGATTGATCTTCTCGTATCGGTGCGAGTGCTTTACCGAAGGGCGGATACGGTAACACCATGTCCGCTCTGGGTGTTGGACGGTGAAGGCAGTTCCGCTCAACTGCTCACCATACAGGCCATAATTGCATCTTTGCGGGCTGTTCATCCCTTGTGGCAAAGCATCTGGCAGAGCTTCGGTTTCAAAATCGTTGCCAAAGCCGGGCATGTATCCGGCGTGGGTTCCAACAGGCGTCGCAGCCTGGGTCAAATGATGCGGATCAGTGGGGCGATTCATGGCGCGGTCCTCTCTTTCCTGCTTGTCGGATAATAGTTGTTTTTGTAACTAACAAGGATGACACACCCAAAAAACGACGAAAAAGATGAATTCGACCTTCAGAATTTTCTGCCTTTCCTGCTGAATCAGGCGGCCGAGGCAAGCTCGCTTGAGTTTCAGCAGGTTTATAAGAACCGATTTGGAATGCTGCGTACGGAATGGCGGGTGCTGTTTCACCTTGGAAATTATGGCGAAATGACAGCGCGAGACATCGGTCAAAGAGCCAAGATTCACAAAACCAAGATCAGTCGCGCAGTACATAAACTGGAACAACGTCGGTTTCTCAGACGAATCCGAGATGAAAATGATCGGAGGGTCGAGCGTCTTTCGCTGACTCAAATGGGCACTTCCGCTTATCGTGAGCTGCGCTCAATCGCGCGGAATTACGACGGCAAACTAGCAGCGCAGTTCACCACTGCAGAGGCGGAATTGCTGCGCACTATGTTGCGACGTTTGGCTGGATTGGATTGACCACTGGAATTTCGAGGTCATGGCCACCAGATGTGAGTCTCAATGAGGTAGGATTGAACTATGGCAGCCGTAGACACCGATTCAGCGAAATCCAATGATCTCATAAATTGGCTGGTAACGCGTGGTCTGGAAGGAACCGGCGAGCATGATCTTCTGGACGGCTATTGTAGAAAATTGTTGGATCTGGATGTACCGCTTATGCGTTTTCATTCGGCGCAACCTGCTCTGCATCCGGCCTATGGCGGCACCGGTTACAGTTGGTATCATGATCAGGGCGGAGATTTTCAGACATTCGACTATAGCGAAACCCCTAGCCAGCAATGGCGGCAAAGTCCGCTCTATGCCATACTTAATGAGGGATTGGATGCAGTTCACGAACGTTTAGTTGACCAGAACACGGCCAGTCGATTTCCGTTGATTAACGAACTGCGTGAAAAAGGCGCGACCGAGTATTATGCGACTGGAATCAATTTTGGCGCGCCCGCAAAACTCAATCAACTAGGTGAAAACCGGCGTATTGATGGAGCTTTAATGTCATGGGCGACAAATGCGCCGAAAGGGTTCCAGCCTCAAGATCTTTCTTTGATAGTAAGTTCTTTGCCGCATCTGGGTCTGGCCTTGAAATCTGCTTCCAGCGCGACCGTGGCGAGAGACCTGATGAGGGTTTATCTGGGAAGTGACGCAGGTCAAAGAGTGCTTTCTGGCGAAATTAGAAGGGGTTCCTTGCAGCAGATTGACGCTGTGGTTTGGAATTTTGATTTGGAAGGATTTACTGGCCTGTCCGAAGAGTTGCCCGGGCTTGAGATCATTGACATGTTAAATGATTATCTTGCTGTCGCGGTCGACGTCGTTCACGAATTCCACGGCAGTATCCTGAAATTCATGGGCGATGGGCTTATGGCCATTTTCGATGTGGGCGAGATCGACGCCGATGCGCGTGCGGCGCTGAACGCGACGGCTGCCCTGCAAAAAAGAATGGCAGAATTAAACACCCGACGCCTGGCAGACTCTCTGCCAGTGACTAACTTCACTCTGGCTTTGCACGCCGGAGAAATTCTTTACGGAAACATAGGCGCAGAAAGCCGGTTGGATTTCACTGTAATTGGACCGACGGTTAATCAAGCAGCTCGAATTGCCGGAATGCACCGTTCGCTGGGCCAACGGATTCTTTTGTCAGATGACGTGGCGCGCGCGGCGCAACCGTGCGAACACGATCTGGTTTCGGTAGGGCGCTACATGTTGCGGGGCGTGGCCGAACCCAAAGAGCTTTTTACAATTCATAGGCTGTGAAAAAGGGCCGCATGCATTGAGTTGAGATGTTGAAGTTATAAACGAGCGTCATTCGCTGTTCGCTGACATGGTGTTGTTGCCAAGGTCTACAATGCGAGAGCGGTATTGCGTTCGCCTCGCCATGGGGCAAACCCCAGCATAAAGTGATTTCTTTTCAATACAAAGGCAATGTCAGATATGCCTTCGATCGCACCAATAGGCTTCCTGACTGTTAAGAAGCTAAACGCAAACTATTCCCCCTACTGTAGAAAGTGATCGGACCTTGCCGCAACTCAGCCGTGTGCGTTAATCAAAAGTCTATTTCTACGCCGGGTAAGTTCAGTTCCTTCATCATATCGCGCAATTCCTGTCGTGCCGCGATGTTGGAGATATTCAGTTGTTTTACACCGATGTCTTTTAGGTCCAATAGTGTCAGTCCACGTGGGAACAATTCGCGGAAAATAACTCTCTCGGAAAAGCCGGAAGCAACCCTAAAGCCGATCCGTTGCGACAGCATCTCAATAGCGCGCTGCATCTTTTCCTTGTTGACCATGCGCTGTGTACCGACACGGTTGCGCACCACGACCCAATCTATAGGTTTCAACCCTGCCTGCGCCCTAAGCTGACGCGCGTTCCAGACCATCTCGGAATACACGGACGGGCCAAGAATTTTCTCGCCCTTGGAGTCAATCCGGGCAAGCAGGTCAAAATCGATGAAGCTATCGTTCAATGGTGTGACAAGTGTGTCTGCCAGGGAATGCGCGACCTGACTTAGGCGCGTGTGTGAGCCGGGGCAGTCGATCAAAATAAAGTCGCTGTCACTTTCTAACTCTGAAACTGCCGCGGAAAGGCGGTGATCATAGATGTTTTCACCCGGTTTCAATCTGCTTGCGTCAATCTCGGGCAAGTCATGATGGCGCGGGCTTGGTAAAGAAATCCCCGAACCGTTCATAAAATTTATACGGTTCTCAAAGTAACGGCCCAAGCTTCGTTGACGCAGATCCAGATCGAGTGTGCTGACCTTGTGCCCCAATCGGGCAAGTGCGGTTGCCACATGCATTGAGACGGTCGATTTACCTGCACCGCCCTTTTCGTTTCCGACCACAATAATATGTGCCATGCCTGTATTCCCAAGTCCCGCCGTGTTTGCCCACACGTTGTTGTAAGCCACTATATGTTGTGTGGCGCAGGAAGGGAAGAACTCTAAGCCGTAGTTTATAGCAATATCAGCTTTGAATTCGATGGTCCGAGACCCGCTCGTCTCTTCAAATTCGCCTTCTTGCCAAAACCCTGGTCAGGTCTCAGTGTGACTTCAACGGCGCGGAGGGCTGGGATTGGATCACTTGTTTCTCAATGTTCTGAATGTGGTACTGCCAGTTTTGATTTGCGCCGGCGTTGGTTACTGCCTTGCTTTGATCGACGCACCGTTTGACAACAAGGTGATTGGCGGGATCGTTTCAAAAGTCGGGTACCCGACCTTGATTATTTCGCATTTGTCCACGACCAAACTAGCGGTTGGCACGTTTATTGACATGATGACCGCTGCGGCATTGGCCGTCACGGGGTTCGGAGTTTTGGGATTCGTTGTACTGAAGGTGCTACATCTGCCAGTACGTGCCTTTCTGACACCACTGATGCACGGCAACGTGGGTAATATCGGCTTGCCGATCACTTTGTTGGCGCTGGGCGACGCGGGAATGGCTTATACAATGGCCTTTGTTGTGGTGGTGCTCATCAGCATTTTTACCGTGGGTATGTGGATTCCGGCAGGAGAGTTTTCGCCCAAAAAGCTGGCAACGTCGCCGATTATTTACGCGGTAATTTTTTCGCTGATCTTGATGTCTACAGGGCAAAGCTTACCGCAGCCAATTGCAAAGTCGTTTGATATTTTGGGAGGGTTATCGATCCCTCTGATGTTGCTCACGCTTGGGCATACCCTGGCCACTTTGCGTGTAAATAGCCTTGCGCGTGCTGTTCTTTTGACGGCGCTGCACCTTGTCATGGCAGTTATCATTGCCTCTGCGCTGATCTGGATTTTCGGATTTACTGGGGTTGAACGAGGTGCGTTGATCCTTTGTTGTCTGATGCCGTCATCTGTGGCGACCTATTTGTTCATTGATCAGCATGTTCCGGAATACGGGCCGGATGTCGCCAGTTTTATCCTGGTCTCAACGTTGACGACCATAATCGTTCTGCCTTTGGCCCTTTCCTATTGGATCTGAGTACCCAAATTACCTGACTGACATCAATCGGCGACAAAAACCGATTTATTGTCTATAAGTTATCCTCGGAGGAGCTAAATTTAGATCAAACCAGTCGCCTTTGCCGGGCCGGTAATGTGGAGACATCGTGAGGCGGGGCTTTAGATGAAAGTTTCCAAGGAAACGTCTGATATGCGCGGCGCGCGAGTGGTTTTGGCCATGACCGCTATTTGCATGATGGTGGTCGGATTCAACACGACGGCAGTGGCGACCATTCTTCCCAACCTTAAGGCTGAATTTGATCTAGGCCCGTCAGGCTTGCAGTGGGTAATGGCAGTTTACACGGTGGTCAGTGCCACACTGGTCACAATTGTC